>NZ_JAJAFU010000006.1 GCF_020480685.1 Deferrivibrio essentukiensis | reverse complement strand
CTTACTTAATTATATAATAGAGTCTTGGATTGGTATTTCTGTCTTCTTTAAGACGGTAATACCTATTAGTGTCCAAAAGCTTGCTTACCTGGCTGTTTGGATCATTTAAGTCACCAAACACTCTAACTTTTGTAGGACAAGTTTCCACACAGGCAGGCTCCCTTCCTTCCGGCAATCTGTGATAACAGAAAGTACACTTATCAATTGCCTTATGGTGTTCATGAACAAATCTTGCATCATATGGACAAGCAGTCATACATGCCTTACATAAAATACATTTATCATAATCAACCAAAACCACCCCTTCAGGAGTCTTGTAAGTAGCACGAGTAGGGCAAACACTCTCACAAGGTGTATTTTGGCAATGTTGACACTGAGACGGCTCAAAATCTTGATGTAAGTCAGGAAATTTTCCTTGTAATTCAAGGGCTGTAACCCATATCCTATAAGCACCATCCTCGTGAGGTACTTCATTCTCTACCCTACAAGCAACAGTACATGCCTTACAGTTCAAACATTTTTTTGTATCTAAAACAATGGCATATCTTTTCTCATTCATTTTCTACTCCTTACGCCTTTTTTATTTCAACAAAGGTTTCGTGCATTGCAGCATTTCCTGAAATTGGCTCAATCTTATCTTCCAAAATTGCAGCTTGAGATGCACCTTTATTGTAAACAAGGGATAATCCTTTTGAAATTCTGCCAAAACCGTGAGAGTAAAATACACAGTCAGGCCTTATCTTCTCAGTCACATAAGCCTTGACCTTCTGCTCACCAACCTTACTTTTGACAATAACGTAATCACCGTTTTTGATACCTAACCTTAGTGCCTCTTTAGTATTAATCCAAAGGATGTTTTCTTTTTCTATCTGATGTAGATAGCCATTATTTTGAGTACCGGCATGAGTATTCCAAGCATGTCTTCCAAGTATAAATCTATATTTTCCTGGCTCCGGTTGTGATGGTCTTCTATAAACAGGTAGTGGGTCTAATCCTTTTTCCTCATACTTTAAGTTATATAGCTCTATCTTACCTGACTTTGTCTTAAACCTCGTATTATCTTTTCTCATTTTGCCGTATTGAGGCTTATCTGATAGGTAGAAAACTCCTTCTTTTTTTATCTGTTCAAATGCTCCTGGATATTTTGATAACTGATGTTTAATAAATTCTTCCATAGGTTGATTTAATATCTCTTCAACTAATGTAGCTTTAAAATCCTCTACATCAGCAGGGTCAGCATCATCCCAAAGAGTTGGGATTTTTAACATTTCATTCACAATACCTGCAGCAATCTCATGCATTGATTTTGTATTAAAAAGTGGTTCGATTACAGGCTGTCTGAACGTAACAATCGGCCAAATACCTGATAAAGAATGGCAAGGGTCCCATCTTTCAAGATATGTTGACTCAGGCAAAACAAGGTCAGAATACCAAGCTGTTTCAGACATCTGAATATCAATTGTGCAAATAAAGTCCATCTGCTCCATCATTTTCAGAGTCTTAGCTCTATTAGGTGCAGACTCAACAGGGTTTTGTTTATATGTAATCATCCCTTTTATAGGATATACATTCCCTTTTAAAGCAGCTTCTCTAAATGTTATCCAGCTACCATCTTTTTCCCCAAGGAATGTACAGGAGTCTGTCGGAAGCCCAGCAGCAGTCCTTTCATCTTTTGGAAGGATGCTGTCCAATGAGCCTATTTTTGCATCCAATCTACCCTCTGCCATTTCAAAGAAAGGAAATACAGGGTCATGTTTTGCTAAAGGGATAGAACTTTTCGGAACAATACCTCCAGGAACATCCCAACTGCCAACTATTGCAGTTAATATCCCACAAGCTCTTCTCATATATGTATCGTTTACATACCAAGATGTTCTTCTGCCTGGGTAAACAAGACTTCTTGGGGCATATTTGGCAAATTGATGAGCTGTCCACCTAATTTCACTGGCTGGAATCTCACACTCTTTTTCAGCCCATTCCGGAGTATAAGGCTTTATATGCTCTTTGAGTTTATCAAAACCGTATGTAAACTTTTCAACAAATTCTTTATCGTAAAGTCCCTCTTCAACTATAACATTTGTTATTGCTAAGATAAAAGCTAAGTCAGTACCAGGCTTGATTGGGTACCACTTATCAGCCTTTGTGGCAGTGAAAGTATATCTTGGATCAACATAAACAATTTGTTGCCCTTTCGGTCTATTTTTTTGGAAGTCAATAGTATCAGGAGTAACAATTGACTCAGCTCTGTTTGCTCCAAGCATAATTACAAATTCAGCTTGAGACATGTCAGCATCTGGATATGTTCCAAAAACAGATGACCAACCCTGAATAACAGAAGCAAGACAAAGTGTAGGGTGCCTTACAGTGTTTGTAGACCCATAAGACTGGACTAAGAAATGAAAAAACTCTTCTTGGAATCCTTCAGTTGAATAAAATACGACAGATGACCTGTTTTCATATTTTCTTTTGATTTCATCAAGATTCTTTGCAACTATCTTAAATGCCTCATCCCATGAAATCTCTTTAAATTGGCCTTCCCCTCTTTTTCCAACTCTCAATAGAGGAGCTTTTAATCTGTCGGGATTATAAGGCTCTTCAGCACCAGCATTCCCTCTGGCACAAAGCATTGACCTACTCTTAAAAAACTTATGGTTAGGATTAAGCTTTTTAATTTTTCCATTTACTACTTCTGCTACGAGTCCACACTTGTTGACACACATAGCACAGGAAGATGGAACAAATTTGCGACCTAAACTCTTTGACTTGCCTTCAGCATGCTCATTTGCAACGGCTTTAATAGTGCCAAGTCCGTTTGCTACTGATGCAGCTGCTAAAGTAACACCGGAAGCTGCTAAAAACTTCCTTCTGCTTAGCTTTAAATTTGAAAAACTCATAAAAAAAGCCTCCCTATGTTTTATTAGCTTATGCTACAAAATTTTATCTAACATTCTATTGTCCGAATATTCCAAAATTGCATACAATATACACTTTTTTTGAGCATATGCAAGTTAAAATCCTGCATACATAACTAATCCTCTCAAGCTTCCATCAAGATATTGCAACCTCCCTCTAAATTCAGGAGAGTAACTGACATTAAACCCTCTTTTCTCTAAAACAGCTTTCGAATTATCGCTCAAAACGAATCTTATAAAGTCAGCAATTTCTTGACTTTTGGAATCATCTTTTTTCACAGCAAGCATAAAGCTTATGCAGTCCCCATAAAACCTCTTTAAACTCCCGTCAGACTGAGGTAAATCGACATACGTTTTTCTGTATTTTTCACGAAAACAATCATCAGAAAGACTTACCATATTTGGTAACTCTATGTACTTTAAACCATTCTCTATTGCAGATGATTTATAAGTAATGAAGTAATCTATTTCACCATTTTTTAATGATGAAACCATAGAATCAAAACTTTCAAATTTTACAGAATGGTTATATAGAGTATCATAAAGTCCAGGCTGTGAGTAGTTGTACGCTGCAAGCTTTAAAGCAAGCAGTGGTCTCACATTGCATATTCTATTAAAGTTATTGACTAAACCAAAAGAAACCTCTTTTTTTCTTAGATAATATGGCCAATTTTCCTGATTTATTATTGAAGAAAATTTGCTTTTGTTGGCATAAGCCAATACCATCTGACTTGAAGCAAATGATATTAAATAACTATATTCTGCATTATCTTTACCTAACATATGCTCATTATCTAATCTTTCTGATAACAAAAAAAGCTTTGATTCAGTTTCCTTTTTATTAACCATATCTCTATTTACACTGCACTCATCTGACAAAATTTCTACACGACCACCTGAATATTCTTTTGCAATCTCAGCAAATGCACCCCTAAATACCTCTGGAACATACATTTTCACAACTGCCAATCCATTTAATACACTTCCAAACAGAAAAATAATAGTTAATGGCATCACAAATTTTGATCTCATAAAATACCTCCAAACTTTAAATTTGCATGCCTGGCCAAGCATTAAAGTTGCATACAATCTTTATGTCATATGCTCTTTATGTCTCACACAATATACAATATAATGAGCATATGCAAGTATTTTTTTTGACATATGTTTAGATTAACTTGAATGTATTTTTAAATCATTTGCTCATTATTTATTTATTGTTCTTTATTAGAATGTTATAAAACATACTAAAACACTTATAATTGATTTATTTCATTAAAAAAATTTTTGATTAACTTGAAATTAAATTAACGTATGCTCATTATCTTTAGCATAATTTATTAATTTTTTTTCTACTTAGCAATTAAATATACAATTTCATACTGATTTACTGTGCTGAATTTTAACTATTCACGTGATTTAGACAAATAAATACATTTTTTTTCACGATACCATTGAATTTATTTCTTATTAAGGAGATTTGCAACTATACAATTATCTGACTTTCATCATCTATATTACTAATCAGTTACACATATAATCATATCAAATAAATACATATCTGAAAATATACAAAAAATATTGTGAAATAAATCTATCATATAGAGTTTATCTAAAAAGAACTTGCTAAGATACAATAATTACGCACCTCAGCAAGTTAAGCGATATTAATTTCCCAGCATCCCTTCTTTCAAACCATTATCCGCAGGTTTGTCTCCAAAGTACACTTTCAAAACGGCTTCTGCCAGCATCTTATCATTAAAAACGCCTATATTTTTACCGTTATATAGCACCGTTAAAGCATCACCTATAATTACCAAATCAAGCTCGTCACTGCTAACCACATCAAAATTAAAAAGCTCAATAAAAGCTCTAAACCTGTCAATATCTTTTATCCCATTATCTTCAAAACCTTCAACAAAAGCCTCTCTCATCTTTTCGGCACCCACTTTTTTATACAAAAAGTGCATCTTAATAACCTTGGAATCCATACTCATGACAGACCCAACATCTTTTGTCTTATTTTCAAGATATAGAGCCCCAACATAAACCTTAACAAAAAACTTTTTCCTCAAACCTGTACCATTTAACACCAGGTCTTTTCCGTTAAAACTATAACTATCAGGGATATTGACACCCTCAACAGTTAAAGAAAAACCTGATATTGGCAAAATAGCCAACACAAACAGAAATACTAATAATCTTTTCATAACTAGCCCCCAAATTTTAATTTTGTTACCTCTATTACTTTTGCTTTATACTCAAGTATATCATTTCTTAATGACGCTAGCTTGGCTATTTTGGCATCAATCTTAGAAATATGAGCATCCAAAATCTCTACGAGTTTTGGCATAATATTATCAGGTGTCTGATGCACCTTATAAATATCTGCCAATTCCTGCATCTCCTTTAAACTAATTCCCAACTCTTTTAACTTAAGAATAAATTTCAATCTTTTAATATCATCCTTATCATACACTCTTATTCCGCCATCAAGTCTCTTAGGGTGGGTCATAAGACCAATCTCTTCATAATACCTTATAGTCCTGGTTGTCACCCCAAGCATGGTAGCTACTTCACCAATCTGAAAATAGTCATTCCCTTCGATTTTCATAATCAGAACACCTTTTTTTACTTTACCTTAACGTTAATTACATCCATTCAATTTTATATAGTATTTTTTCTCTTTGTCAAGAAAATTAACCAATATTTTTACAAGTTACTCCACCTTCACAACCAATTATAAACTATAAATATTAAAGTGTTAAAAAAATACCTTTGGTTACAGTGAATTTTTATTCAATTACTTCGATATACTGTTATATTATACTTGACATTTACGTTAAAAAGATTTATCTCAATTTATGTGATAATATTTCATAAGGGGGAAAATATGCATTACGACTTTCTTAAACTTGAAACAGATAAAAATATTTTGACTTTGACAATTTCAAGGCCTAATGCCCTTAATGCACTTAATGGCAAAGTCCTTGATGAACTTGAATGTGCACTATACGAAGCAAGCATAAACAAAGAAATCAAAGTGATAATTGTCACAGGTGATGGCGAGAAGGCCTTTGTGGCTGGTGCAGATATAAAAGAGATGTTAAATCTATCGGTTCAAGAAGCTGTCAATTTTTCTCGCAAAGGGCACGACATATTAAAATTAATAAGGAAAATGTCACAACCTGTAATCGCAGCTGTTAACGGATACGCACTTGGAGGAGGCTTTGAAATGGCACTTGCATGTGATATTATTTACGCAAGCCAAAATGCAAAATTTGGTTTTCCTGAAGTAACTCTTGGAATTATCCCTGGTTTCGGAGGCACACAAAACCTTTCAAGAATCACTGGAGAAAAAATTGCTAGCGAACTTATTTTTACGGGTAATATGATTACAGCCGAAAAAGCCAAACAGCTTAATATAATTAATGAGGTATTCAGTTCAAAAGATGAGCTTTTGGAAAATGCCATTAAGACTGCTGAAAAAATCGCTTCCAACTCATCCATAGCAATATCATCGGCCAAAGATGCAATATTAAATGGGATAAATATGCCTCTTGAAGATTCATATCGATATGAAAGCACATTATTCGGAAATCTATTTGCCACAGAAGATCAAAAAGAAGGGATGACAGCCTTTACGGAAAAAAGAAAAGCAAACTTTAAAGGATTATAGGAGGATAAATTATGAATTTTGAATTATCTCAAGACCACAAAGTATTGAGAGACACTGTAAAAGATTTTGTCAATAATGAAATAAGGCCTATAGCTATGGATATTGACAAAAATCATGAAATACCTTCAACTCTGATGAAAAAAATCGGTGAAATGGGTTTTTTAGGTACATATATACCTGAAGAATACGGTGGTGCCGGACTTGATTACTTTTCTTATATTATAGTTGTGGAAGAAGTATCAAAAGCTTGCGGCTCAACAGGTGTAATGATTTCAGCTCACACCTCACTTGCATGTGACCCAATTTATCAGTTTGGAAACGAAGAGCAAAAGAAAGAATTTTTACCTAAGCTTGCAAGCGGCGAAAAAATCGGCTGTATTCTTCTTACTGAGCCCGAAGCAGGTAGTGATGTAGCTAATATCTCTACTACATACAAAGAGGACGGTGATAACTACATCATAAATGGCAGCAAAATTTTTATTACAAACGGTGGATTTAAAGGGATTGGGGTAGTTTTTGCGACAAAAGATAAGAGCTTGCAACACAAAGGTATTTCAGCTTTTATTGTTGATCTTGAGTCTGAAGGGGTTGAAATTCTTAAAAATGAAGAAAAATTAGGTATCAGAGGAAGTTATACAACTGCCTTTGCCCTTGATAACGTAAAAGTACCTAAGAAAAATCTACTTGGAAAAGAGGGTGACGGATTTAAAATTGCGATGGAAACTTTAAATGGTGGTCGTATCGGTATTGCTGCTCAGGCTCTTGGTATTGCTGAAGGTGCATTTGATAAAGCATTAGCTTATGCTCAGGAAAGAAAACAGTTTGGAAAACCGCTTTCAGCTTTTCAGGCAATCCAATTTAAAATAGCTGACATGGCTACAAAGATTGAAGCAAGCAAGCTTATTACTTACAAAGCAGCTTGGCTTAAAGATATGAAAAAAACTAACGCAATAGAATCTGCGATGGCAAAAATGTACGCATCAGAAACAGCTACATTTGTAACTAAAGAAGCAATTCAAATTCATGGTGGATACGGATATATCTGTGAATATGAAGTAGAAAGAATGTTTAGAGATGCCAAAATTACTGAGATTTATGAAGGAACAAACGAAGTTCAAAGAATAGTTATTTCAAAAATGCTATTTAAATAGGAGTAATAGATGGAAGCTACTAGACAGATTTATTGGAATGTTGGACATGGTGTATTAATTCCTATGTACCTTTTGGCCATACTGGCTATTGGGTCTATAGTCTATAACTTTATAAAAAGATCAGCCGTATACAAACAAGGCAAATCACTTGACAGATATTCAGATTGGCCAGATAGGTTAAATATTGCCCTGAAAAATGTGCTTGGGCAGGTAAAAGTTTTAAATTCTCCTGCCGGGATTTTCCATGCATTTTTCTTTTGGGGTTTTTTAATCCTTGTAATAGGCACTACTCTGGTTTTTATCCAAACTGACTTTTTACACCCTTTATTTGGAATAATTTTCCTAAAAGGTACATTTTATAAGATATTCTCTTTAGCTTTGGATATTGCCGGTTTTGTGGCAATTGTTATGCTTTTAGGTTTTTTAATAAGAAGATTTATCTTTAAACCTAAAGGGCTTGAAACTACAAAAGATGATTACATTATGCACGGCTTACTATTTGCAATACTGATAACCGGTTTTGTAATAGAAGGGTTTAGAATGGCAGCAACCGAGCTAAACCAAAATCCAGAGTTAGCTAAGTGGTCACCGATTGGTCTACTGTTTGCCAAAGCATATGTAAATATGCCTGAAAGCACCCTTCTTGCAATGCATAAATCATTCTGGTGGATACATTTACTCCTTGTAATGGGATTTTTCGTTTCTATCCCTTTTATTAAATTTAGGCATATACTTACTACTTCGGCAAACTACTTCTTCACAGATTTGAGAAGAAAAGGCTCTATAGACACAATTGATATGGAAAATGAAGAAGCTGAAAGCTTTGGTGTAAGCAAGGTAGCTGAGCTTACCTGGAAAGATATATTTGATAGTGATGCATGTACCAAGTGTAAAAGATGTCAGGACAGATGTCCTGCATATAACACCGATAAGCCTCTCTCCCCAATGAAGCTTATCGCAGATATCGGTGATGTAGCATTTAATTCACCGGATGCGAATTTAATTGAAAAAGTATCTAAAGATGTCTTATGGTCATGTACAACCTGCCGTGCCTGTCAGGAAATATGCCCTGCAAATATCGAACATGTAAACAAAATTATAGATATGAGACGTAACCTTGTCCTTATGGAAGGGGAGTTCCCCGGTGAAGAGGTTATGCTTGCAATGGATAATATGGAAGTCAACGGCAACCCTATGGGCATGGGCTTCGCATCAAGAGGCGATTTTGCTAAAGATTTAAATGTAAAACTCCTTGCTGAAGACAGTAACGTTGACATTATGTATTTTGTTGGTTGTTATGCATCATTTGATAAGAGAAATCAAAAAATTGCCAAAAATTTTATAGAGCTTTGTAACCTTGCAGGTATAAAAGTAGGTATCCTTGGCAAAGAGGAAAAATGCTGCGGTGAGCCTGCAAGAAAGCTTGGAAATGAATACCTATATCAAACTTTAGCATCTGAAAACATTGAAAAAATTAAAAAATATAATGTTAAAAAGATTGTTACCACATGCCCTCACTGCCTTAATACTTTAGGTAGAGATTATAAAGATTTGGGGCTTGAAATTGAAGTGGAGCACTACACAACATATCTTCACAAACTGCTTAACACAGGAAAACTTAAGATTTCAAACAAAGAAGCCCTAGAATGCACTTATCACGACTCCTGTTATATCGGAAGATATATGGATATCTATGATGAACCAAGAGAAATCTTAAGTGCACTTGGAGCTGAAATAAAAGAGATGAAGAGAAGTAAAGCTGAAAGTTTCTGCTGTGGAGCTGGTGGCGGTAGAATTATCGCCGAAGAAAATATCGGTGAAAAAATCAGTGTCAAAAGGGTAAAAATGGCTGAGGAAACAGGGGTAGAAACTCTTATTTCTAACTGTCCATTCTGTATGACAATGTTTGAAGACGGCCTTAAAATGGCTGAACTTGACGGTAAAATGAAAGTTAAAGATTTATCAGAAGTTTTAATAGAAAGAGTTGAAAAATAAACGGAGGTAGTCATGAAAGTACTGGTTTGTATTAAGCAGGTTCCTGATATGGAATCAAAATTTAAGGTAGCATCAAACAATGTATGGTATGAAGACACTGACCTTGCATATCGTATGAATGAATATGACGAATATGCAGTTGAGCAAGCTGTAAGATTAAAAGAGCAAGTTGGTGATTGTGATGTTACAGTATTATCTATCGGACCTGAAAGGGTAAAAGAAGCTATCAAAAAGGCACTTGCAATGGGGTGTGACAGAGGTGTTCATATTAATGATAACGACTATTATTCAAAAGACCCTTATCAAAAAGCGCAAATGATTGCTGAATTTGCTAAAGATAAAAATTTTGACATTATTTTTACAGGCCTTCAATCTCAAGATACTGGTAGTGCTCAGGTAGGGGTACTTTTAGGAGAACTTTTAGAACTTCCTGTAGTAACAACAATAGTTTCTTTTGAATACAATGACGGTGAAGTAACAGTTAAAAGAGAGCTTGAGGGTGGTAAAAAGAGTATAATAAAAGTTAAAGTGCCTGCAGTATTTACTTGTCAATTAGGACTTAACGAACCAAGATACCCTACCCTGCCAAATATTATGAAAGCTAAGAAAAAAGAGATTTTAACTTTTGAAGCAAGTGAGCTTCTTAAAGCTGAAAATCTTGTTACAACAGCTAAAATGGCATTCCCTGAAAAGAAAGGTGGCGCTCAAATTCTTGAAGGTGATGTTGCTGAATTAGTTGATAAAGTTGTTCAAATTTTAAAAGAAAAGTCATTGGTGTAGGGGGTTGATATGAAAGTATTATTAGTTGCAGAATATAGAGAAAAAGCTCTTTTGGAAACAATATATGAATTAAATGGATTTGCAAATAGCCTGAATGCTGAAAAAGTTTTCTTTGCTGTGGGCTATGAAAGTAATCTTCCTAAAGTAGCAGGCAAACTTTACCTTGCCGATGCTGAAAAATATGGAGAGTATAACCCTGATGTACACAAGGAGCTTATAAAGCAAGTTGTTGAAAAAGAAAATCCCGATTATATTGTATTTTCTCACTCTTCATACGGCTGGGATTTAGCTCCAAGAGTAGCAGCTGCATTAAAAGTAGGTCAGCTAACTGAAGTAGTAGCTATCGAAGATAATACATTTGTAGTACCAAGCTGTAATGCAAAGCTTAGAAGATTTGTAAGACATACTCCTGGTAAAGCCGTGCTTACAATTCAGGCAGGAGCATTTGCACCTGTGGTAGATTCTGCAAGCCCTGAAGTAGAAAAAATTGAAGCCTCTGCTCAGGCAAAATTAGAGTTTGTAGGATATGAAGAAGCTGAAGCTAAATCAGTAGACTTAACTAAAGCTGAAATTATTGTAACTGCCGGTAGAGGGATAGGTAAACCTGACAATGTACCTGTTATCGAAGAGTTGGCTAAGGCTCTTGGTGGGGAGCTCGGTGCAAGCCGTCCGGTAGTTGACGCAGGTTGGGTAGACCATTCAAGACAGGTAGGTACAACAGGACAGACTGTTTCTCCAAAACTTTATGTAGCTTGCGGTGTATCAGGAGCGATTCAACACTTGGCAGGTATGAAAAAATCTGACTATATAATAGCGATTAACACAGATAAAGATGCACCAATTGCTGAAGCAGCAGATGTACTTGTAGTTGCTGACGTTATGCAATTTGTACCTGCCTTGACTTCAAAATTAAAATAAGGAAAACAAGATGCTTGAAAATATATTGAAGGAAGCCACAGAAAAATATACTCCGATGGACAAGGAGTATACTTTTTACTTCGTGTTTGATGACGACAAAAAATATACTATTTTCGCCAAAAACGATGGTTTAACTGTTGAAGAAGGTAAAAAAGTTGAAGATGCCAATTGCGTATGCAAGATGACATCTGAGCTTTTTGAAAAAGTGTGGTATGAAAATTATAAGCCGGGGATGAAAGAGATTTTCTCCGGCTTATTGAAGACAAACAACCCTGAGCTTTTGCAAAAATTCTTAAAAGCTTGTGGCAAATAGGAGAAATTATGTTTAAAACAGTTTTAACAGAAAGACTAAATATACAATACCCCATCATACAGGGCGGTATGATGTGGATTTCAAGAGCTGAGCTTGTGTCAAGCGTATCTAATGCAGGCGGGCTTGGAATTATCACCGCTCTTTCTTTTGATACCCCTGAAAAATTGGCTGAAGAAATCGATAAAACAAAAAAATTAACTGACAAACCTTTTGGCGTTAATTTAACTTTTTTACCAACATTAAGGCCGATTAATTATGACGCTTACATTGATGTAATAATTGAAAAAGGGATAAAAATAATTGAAACTGCCGGAAGAAATCCGGAAAATTATATGCAAAAATTTAAAGATAACGGTATTACAGTTATTCACAAATGTACATCGGTAAGGCATGCACTTAAGGCAGAAAAAATCGGATGTGACTTTGTAAGTATTGACGGATTTGAATGTGCCGGACACCCTGGCGAAGACGATGTAACAAGCCTAATTCTTATCCCAAGAGCAAAAGATGAGCTTAAAATACCAATAATAGCTTCAGGCGGTTTTGCTGACGGTAGAGGGCTTGTAGCAGCACTGGCACTTGGTGCTGAAGGGATTAATTTAGGTACAAGATTCGTGGGCACTGTTGAAGCTCCTGTCCATGAAAATATTAAGAAAAGACTTCTTGAAGCAAAAGAAACTGACACTATGCTTGTAGAGCGAAGCCTTAAAAATACTGTAAGAGTATTGAGAAATGCTCACGCGGAAAAGATATTGGAAATGGAAAATAATGGAGCTACTTTACAAGAATTAGCACCACTTCTCAGTGGTTTAAGGGGACTAAAAGCTATTCAAACAGGTGAGACAGAAGATTCACTCTTTGCCTGTGGACAAGCGGTGGGCCTTGTGTATGACATCCCTACAGTTGGCGAGCTTGTTTCAAGAATCGTCAAAGAAGCAAAAGAGATAGTTGAAAACAGATTAAAAAATATTGTTTCATAATATAAGACGTTTTACGGGGGGCTTATGCTCCCCTTCTTTTATTACCTATAAAATACCCTATCTTATATGTAACAGGAATTTTGTTATCCATAGAAAACATCTTTGTATAGTAATCAATAAAAGAAAAAAGCCTTTTTTTCCCTATATTTTTATCCGCTCTGACCGTTGCACCTGTTGATTTATGCTGCTTTAAAAACTCCAAAACATTATCATACCACAATATATATTCTCTTTCATAATAATAAGTTACGTCAAAATTACATTCATAACAATTTGTTAAGTAATAATCTATCGTTTTCATATCCAAAACTTTTCCAAAGCCGGTAAGTTTATTAACTTCACCCATTTCACTGAAAGTGCCCTTCAAAAACACATTAAAACCTAATTGACAACGTGTTGTCCCTACTCTATCCACTTCCTCTAAAAGTCTTTTTATATCTTCAATCCACTGAAAAGTTGATGAAGAAACTACCGTATCAAAAATATTATTTTTAAAAGGCAGGTGTAATATGTCCCCTTGCACCTTATTAACTTCTTGATTTAGCTTTATAAAATTATAAGCCAAGTCAACACAGGTTAAAATATTACAATTAAAGTTCTGCTTTAAAAGAGTTGTGAAAATACCGCTGCCCGCCCCAAGCTCCAATATATTTACACAATTATTTTTGAAACTAACATCTAAAATATTCAAAAGCTCTTTAGCAACCATATGTTGTATTTTAGCATATTTTTCGTAATCCAAAGCCCTTTTGTCAAAACTACAAGCCTGCATACTTAACAATAACCTTTTCTTCGATAAAATGAGGCTGGCAAAGCTCTATAAATCTTGCATTTTCAAACAAATTTAAGACAGCATCTATCTCTTTTCTTTTGACTATTTTATCCTTTGTACCATACAAAATACTTATTTTAACTGAACTACACCCTTTATCAACTCTTGAGTGTTTCAAAAACTCAAGCCCTGCTTCTAATTTAAAAATATCTTCAAGGTTTAATTTTATTTTACCCATAAATCCGCATTTTAAGTAAAAACTTTCCATTGTGCCCAAAAAATCAGATTTTAAGCTTTTAATCATTAAATCTAATGCCTTTTTACTAAAAGAATTGGTAAAATCACCAAAGGGTGCAACTAAAATTACTTTTTTCCACCTATCAACATATCTCCAAACTGCCTTAGATAAAATATGTGCTCCTGTTGACCATCCGACAATAATATCTCCGCCTGCAGAAATTGTGTCCTCGATATATTTATCACTGTGTATAAATGGGATACAGAAATTTGTCACTTTAGGAATATACTCAAACATCGCCGGGTAACCTCCCCACCCTGAAATAAAGACATTCTTCATAAAGTATTCACCAAAGAGTCCGCGATTTTATAAATATCAGATAAATCAAAGTCAGCTCTTAAGCTCACCCTAAGCCTTGGAGTTGTAACAGTCGGCCTTCTGGCAACAGCCACACAGATACCTAACTTAAGGAGTTTATTCTGAGCCTGTAATGCCTTATTATTACTTACAACTATCGGAAAAATCTGACTTGTAGAGTTTAAAAAATCTATCTTTCTTTCTTGAAGTAATTTTCTGAATATTTCACAATATGTTATAAGTTTACCGCCATATTGTTCGTAATTTTCTTTTAGCAACTCTATAGCTTTTAAATTGCCTCCAACTATTGCCGGAGGGAGTGAAGTAGTATAAATAAACCCCCGTCCCTTATTTATCAGATATTCAACCAGCTCACACTTTGCACAAATATATGCACCAAATCCACCTAAAGCCTTGCTGAATGTTCCCATATTGATATCTATATCTTTTTCAACCTCATATTCGTGCGCTAATCCCCTACCTTTGCCAAACACACCAGTTCCGTGAGCTTCATCAATTACTAATAAAAATCTATAACTTTCCTTTAGGTTTACAATTTCTCTTAACCTTGCTCTATCACCATCCATACTAAAAATTGTATCAGTAATCACAATTTTTTCTGGAAATGCTGAGTATTTTTTTAACAATTCTTCGAGATGAGATACATCGTTATGGCGATAACGCACCATTTTTGCCCCACTTAAACGTATCCCGTCATAAATGCTTGCGTGGTTTAGTTTATCCGTAAAAATAATCGTATCGGGAGTTGCTAATGTGCTTACAATCAATAAATTTGCAATATAACCGCTATTAACAATAAGACACGATTCATAACCTTTAAAATCAGCTAACTCTTTTTCAAGTCTATTATAAATATTATAGTTTCCTGACACTACTCTTGAGCCGCCGGAAGAATTTCCATAATCTTTTATGGCATCTAATGCTGCTAACTTTATCTCTTCGTTTTGAGAAAATCCTAGATAATCGTTACTGGCACAGTTAAGAGCACAAATATTATTTACAATTATATTTTTGCCACACTGTCTTTGAATTTCAGGTATTTTTCTATAAAGACCTTCACTTTTAATAGTTTCAAGCTCTTTTGCTATATCAAAGTATTTCATTAAAATACCTTGTAACCATTCTTTTTTATCATCTCCAAATCTTCATCATACCGCCTCCCCTTCATAGTAAGGTAATCACCCGTCATGATTCCACTTGCACCGGCGTCAAATACTTTTTCATGATGGTAAGACAAATTTTCAACCCTGCCACCACAGATAATCACCTCTTTATCCGGAAAATAAAACCTGAAAAAAGCTATTATTTTTAAACATTTTTCAGGAGTAAGCAGTTTGTAGTCCTGCATCGGCGTACCTTTTATTGGATTTAAAAAGTTAATAGGGATAGCATCTACATCAAGCTCTTTTAAAACTTCTGCTAACTCTAAAATATCATTATCAGACTCCCCCATACCAAAAATGCCACCGCAACAGACACTAAAGCCCATCTCTTTAGCCTTTTTAACTGTATTTATCCTTTCTTCATAAGTGTGGGTCGTGCATATATTGTTATAAAAACTTCTCGAAGTCTCAAGGTTATGATGATAACGGAAAATACCAGACTCTTTCAACATTTTAAGTTCATCTTCACTCAATATTCCAAGAGATGCACAAAAATTTTTATTTGTATCTGTATCTTCAATAGTTTTAGTCAACTTTTTGACCTCCTGTTTGAGCAATTTTTTCCCTGAAGATACGAAAGATAATCGGTGAATTTCATTATCTCTGTTATTGTAAATAAACTTATATATTATTTCATCCTCAACAAATGGATACTTAACTATATCCGAATTGTAATGTATCGATTGAGCACAAAATTTACAGTCTTCCGAGCACGCACCCGATTTTGTATTTAATATACTGCACAAATGAACGGTATCTTTAAAAAACTGTTTCCTTATTTTTGATGCTCCTTTTATAACAGCTTCATAATCTTCCGCATTCAGAATTGACAAAAGCTCACTATCTGCAAGCTTTTCTCCGTTTAAAACTTTTTCTGACAATTTTTCAAATCTGTTCATCAAATACTCTCCTTATTTCCTCATCACTTGGAAACTTTTGCATTACCGGAATACGCAAAACAGGTAACTGTGTTATTTCGCAAATAGCAGTATAGTTATAGCTTTCAGGGTTATATCTATTTAGAACAATAAAAGATACCTTACAGTTGTATGCAACAAGTGAATTTAAAGTAAGTAAAGTATGATTTATCGTACCTAAAGTATCCTCTGCCACAACTATTGTCGGTAATGAAATTCTTTTTATAATATCTATCATGTAAAGTTTTTTTCCAATTGGAACAAATACACCACCTGCTCCTTCTACTACTATTTTTTTATCCAAAGAATCGGGAAGAGTAATCCTGTTTAGGTCAATATTAACATTTGCTTTCTCAGCTGCATAGTGAGGTGATACCGGCTCTTTAAAATGATATTTCTCTTCAATAAAATGGCTTTCATCTAAACATGTATTCTCCTTCACAATGTCCCTATCCTTTTCACCGGTTTGAATAGGCTTGAAATATACACCCTTTGTATATTTCAATAAAATAGAGGAAAAAAATGTTTTACCTATATCCGTACTTGTTGCGGTGACAAAAAATCCTTTTGACTGCTCGATTATTTCTTTGAAAATTCTTCCCATATCGACTCTAATACCGCCTTGCACAATTTTTTAAGAGAATCCTCACAAATAATGTATGGTGGCATAATATACACAAGATTTTTAAATGGCCTAACCCATACTCCTCGTTGCACAAATTTGGGGGTAATTGTCCTTAAATTAATGTACTCTTTTAATTCAATAACCCCTATACTACCTAACACCCTTACATCTTTAACAAAATCAAATTCTTTAGCTTCAAAGAAATATTTTTTCATCGTATTCTGCAAAAATGACATTACTTTTTGAGTATCATAGCTTTTAAGCAAAGTAATGCTTGCATTGGCACATTCACATGCAAGTGGATTAGCCATAAATGTGGGACCATGCATAAAGGCTCCGGGGCCACTTTCTGAGCAAACAACATCAATAACTTTTTGAGTAGTGCCGACAGCTGCAAAGCTCATATACCCGCCTGTAATTGCCTTGCCAAGACAGATAATATCCGGAATAATGTTAGAATGTTCGAATGCAAACATTTTCCCTGTCCTACCAAAACCGGTTGCTACCTCATCAAATATCAGCAAAATAGAATATCTATCACATAACTCTCTAAGTTTATTAAGAAATTCTGGATGGTATAACCACATGCCACCTGCACCCTGAACAATAGGCTCAATTATTACAGCAGCAATCTCATCACTGTGCTTCTCCAAAATTTCTTCTACTTGCAAGTGATCATTTTCATAAATATCATCAAATTTTGACTTAGGCCTTGGAGCAAAAATGTTCTTATGCAATACATTAGCAAACTCTTTGTGCATACTATTTATCGGGTCGCACAAAGACATTGCCATAAAAGTATCCCCATGATATGCACCGCAAAATGATAAAATCTTACTTTTATATTTATTTCCTTGAGCCATATGATACTGAAAAGCCATTTTAACAGCTACTTCCACAGAAACAGAGCCTGAATCACAAAAGAAAAACTTATCAAAATGACAACTTGATATTTTATAAAGATTTTCTGCCAGTTTTACGGCAGGCTCATGTGTTAGACCACCAAACATAACATGAGAAATCTTATCTATCTGACTTTTCAAAGCGTCATTAATATACTTATTATTGTAGCCATGAATAACACTCCACCATGATGACATTCCGTCTATAAGTATTGTCCCATCAGTAAGGTATAAAAACTCTTTACCTCCACCTTTTACAGGCAGCACGTCAATGGGATTTACCGAAGAATCATAAGGATGAAGTAAAAATCTCCTGTCTTTTTCTATAATCTCACTAAAATTCATGGAGATTAAATATTATAAACTACCACATTTGTCAACCTGATATAAAAAATGGTTAACAAATATTGTTTTGAAAAATAATATTTTATTTGTATAATTAGTTATGTTTAACAAAAATGAGTTAGAAGTAATAAAACTGTTATCCTTAAATGATTGGGTTTCAGGTGAAAAAATTGCTGAAGAATTAAATATTAGCCGTACTGCAGTATGGAAGTGTATAAAAAAATTATCTAACTTTGGATATGAAATAATCTCTGTTCGAAAAAAGGGGTATCAACTATTAACTCAAAGTAAGCTGCACCCTGTAGTATGCATGTTGGAAAATATTTCGACATGTTTTGGCAAGATACAATACTTCAAAGAAATAGACTCTACACAAAAAGAAACTCTTCGAAAAATATATGAATCTAAACATAATATTTTGATTTTAACAGACAAACAAACAGAGGGCAGAGGAAAGGAAAATTCAAAATGGCCTTCACCTGAAGGTGGACTCTATTTTTCTATTGGGTTATTGCCGCAATATATGAAACAAAAAGATTTAAATACAATTATAGATATTGCAAAGCAAGGTATCAAAAGTAGTTTAGCAAAGTATGGCATAGAAACAGAAATTTTGGACAATAGTTTTCTCGTTAATGGAAAAAAAATCGGGGGCTTGCTTGAAGAGCATTTTTGTGAAGGGGAGAAGCTAATATTTATAGTTATCGGAATAGGCTTATACATTTCAGCCGAAGCCGGCAACGTTACTACCATTTCTGAAGTTACAGGTAAAACAATCGACAGATGGGAGCTCTTAGCAAATTTTCTCGAGCTATTTTGTAAAAAAGTCAAGCATTCAAAAGGGTTGCTCTAGCCTTAATATTGCTTCTAATTTCACAGCCACTTTTTCTTTCTGAAGAAAAAAAACAGTCCAAATGATATGGAAATCATTACAATCCATACACCTAAATATCCTAATTTCCATTTCAATTCAGGCATATATTCAAAATTCATTCCATAAACTCCAACTATAAAAGTTAGAGGGATAAAAATAGTGGACATAATAGTTAAAGTCTTCATTATGTCATTCATTTTGTAACTGATACTTGATAGATAAGTATCAAGCATTCCAGATAAGATATCCCGATAATTCTCTATGGAATCTATTATCTGAATTGTATGGTCGTAAACATCTCTAATGTATATTATGGTAGATTCCTGAATTAACTGAGACTCCATCCTCTCAAATTTACTTACCAACTCCCTCAATGGCCAAACAGACCTTCTTATGGAAATCATATGCCTTTTCAATACATGTATCTGTTCTAACAAATTATTGGTAGGATTATCTAAAAGCATGTCTTCAACCGCCTCTACGTCATCTCCCAAAGTTTCAATAATCACAAAATAGTTGTCAACTATAGCGTCAATAAGACTGTATGCAAGATAATCAGCGCCCTGTTTATTAACCCTAAATTTTTTACTTCTAATTCTTTCCTTTAGCGGTTCAAAAATATCAGTAGGTTTTTCCTGAAAAGTAATTACATAGTTTTTACCTAAGATTATACTTACCTGTTCATCAGCGAGGTTATTATTTTCGAAATAAAACATTCTTAAGATAATAAAAATATAATCATTTAAATCTTCAACCTTTGGTCTTTGGTCTAAATGCACAATATCTTCCTGAACTAAAGGATGTATTGAGAAAATTGAACATACATCCTGAATGAGCTCAACATTGTGAAGCCCATGCACATCAATCCAAGTAACAGTATCATCACTCACCAGCCCAACTATTTCTTCAGTATTCTTAACATTAAATTCTTTAACAATTGTATCATTATATTTGATTACATTTATATTAGGCTTTTCAACCTTCTGCTCACCCACAAAAATAGGTTTACCTGGTGGTAACCCAGCCTTTTTAGAATAGCTTTTTTTATTTTTCATAATCATCCTCGCCATGCAAATTCTATATTTGCTTAAATAGCAAGTCAAATATTTATTTTGCAAATGTGAGGTAACTTTAAAAAGAAGATATGTTGACTAAAAATTAATTTCATATAAAATGTCGACATTATACAGAAGAATATAAACTATGCTGGAAAAAAGTACTTATAGAAATCACGTCATAGACTATTTATACAACTCTATTCTAAGTGGCAATATTAATCACGGAGATAGGATTGTAGAAAGTCTTGTTTCAAAAGAGCTTGGTATAAGCAGGGCTCCTGTAAGAGAAGCATTAAGAGAGCTTGTGGCCGAAGGTATATTAATTTACAAACCTCAAGTAGGATACTTTGTAATTGAAATAACAAAACAGCAGGTTTTAAATACTTATGAAACAAGAGGAGTACTCGAAGGATTTGCCGCAAGAACAGCGATAAATCAATTTACTGAAGAAGACATTGATACTTTGTATGAAATTTTAGATAATATGGAAAAACTCGCCTTTGGAAATAAACACATCGAATTTATAAATACCGGACACCAATTTCATGAGTTTATATTTACCAAATCGCCCAATAATGAGGCAGTTGAATTTACAAAAAAACTTTCACTAAAATCTCATATATTTTTTAATAGATATTGGATGAAAATTTACAGCCCCGAAAATATAAGAAAAAGGCATGAATCTATAATTCTTTCCATAAAAAATAAAGATGGAAGAAAATTGGAAGAAACCATTAGAGAGCACTACAGCTCAACAGCCAGAAAAATTATAAATTTATTATAAATTTCAGATATTTTAAATACCCCATCAATCAAAAAATCTATTATCAATAAACTTTGTATTGTAATTTTAAACACTTTGTGATAGTGAAACCAACTTGTAAAGCAAAACTTTAAAAAGTTTTAAGGAGGCTTAAAAAATGTTTACAATTATAGAAAAAACAATCGGCGACTACTTAAAAGAGATAGTGGAAAAATTCCCAAAAAATGATGCCGTTGTATACCCTTTTAGAAACATAAGGCTCAATTATAAAGAATTTGATGCATTAACTGATAAACTTGCAAAAGGACTTCTGGCGAGCGGTCTAAAAAAAGGGGACCATGTCGCAATATGGGCACACAATATTCCAGAATGGATTTACCTTTTATTTGCAACGGCAAAAATCGGCGTTGTGACTGTTACAGTCAATACCCTTTATAAAGCCCACGAGTTAAAATATCTCCTTAATCAATCAGACAGCAAGGCATTATTTATGGTTAAAGGGCTAAAATCAGATTATGTGGAAACTATTTATGAAATATTACCTGAGCTTAAAAATGCTAATGATACTAAAATTAATAATGAATCACTTCCGCTCCTTGAAAAGATATACTTTATAGGTGAAAATACCCCAAACGGCATGATTGATTTTAACACTTTATACGATATGGCTGAAAAAATTTCAGATGCAGAGCTTGAACAGGTAAAAAAATCTCTTGATAGGCATGATGTAATAAATATGCAATACACTTCTGGCACAACAGGATTTCCTAAAGGGGTAATGCTGTCACATTTTAATGTATTAAATAATGCTTATGCTATCGCTTTAGGAATGAATTTTACTGATAAAGACAGACTTTGCATACCGGTGCCTTTCTTCCACTGTTTTGGGTTAGTGCTTAGTATATTGGTTTGCTTAAGCACAGGTGCTACAATGGTGCCTGTAGAAAGTTTTAATCCGGTAGATGTGCTGAAAACTGTAGAAGCTGAAAAGTGTACGGCTCTGCACGGGGTACCCACTATGTTTATTTCCGAATTAAATTTACTTGATAAAGAAAAATACGATACTTCATCTTTGAGAACAGGTATTATGGCAGGTTCACTCTGCCCTGTTGAAGTAATGAAGGCAGTTATGACTAAGATGAATATGGGTGAAATTACTATCGTATATGGTCTTACAGAAGCCTCACCTGGACTTACAATGACAAAAATTGATGACCCTGTTGAAAAAAGGGTTGAAACAGTAGGTAAGGAAATGCCTGGAGCCGAAATAAAAATTGTTAACCCTGAAACTGAAAAAGAATGCCCTGCAAATGTACAAGGAGAGCTATGGGCAAGAGGATATAACATTATGAGAGGCTACTATAAAATGGAAGAAGCCACAAAACATGCCTTTAGCAATGACGGATGGCTTAGGACAGGTGATTTGGCGGTAAAGACTGAAGATGGTTATTATAAAATTACCGGCAGGATAAAAGATATGATTATCCGAGGCGGAGAAAATATTTACCCAAAAGAGATTGAAGAATTTTATTATACGCATCCGAAAATTCAAGACATTCAGGTAGCAGGTGTCGCAGATAAAAAATACGGTGAAGAAGTAATGGCATTTGTTATTGTTAAGGAAGGGGAAACACTTACTGAGGATGAATTGAGAAGTTATGCTAAAGGTAAAATTGCTGACTTTAAAATTCCAAGATATTTTGCGTTTGTAACAGAATATCCTATGACAGCAAGTGGAAAGATACAAAAATATAAGCTAACCGAATTAGGAAACAAACTACTACAAGAAGCAGTAGCAAATTAATATTATTTTGGGGGTTTTATGTTAGGAGATATTAGAAAAGAAGATTTTAAAATTGAAGTGCCTGAGTATTTTAATTTTGGCTTTGACGTTGTAGACAAGTGGGCCGAAATCGATGACAAAGTTGCTCTAATATGGATTGATACTGACGGTAAAAATTATAAAGAGTACAGATTTTCTGATTTGAAAAAAATGTCGGACAAGTTTGCTAATATTCTAATCGACAGAGGGTATAAAAAAGGGGATATGCTCTACGTAATGGTGCCGAGAGTGCCTGAATGGTATGCGGTAATGCTCGGTTGCTTTAAGGTAGGGGTAGTGCCTATGCCCGCGCCAAAAATTTTAAGACCAAAAGATATAAACTATAGACTTAAAAAATCTGAAGCAAAAGGTGCAGTGGTATATCACAATGTCCTTGATAAAATGCTCGAATCAGACACTTCTGAGCTTTCCCACAAAATGGTAATCGGGGCTGAAGCTCAAGGGTGGGATAGTTATGAAAAAGCAATGGAAGAAGCCCCTGACAAAATTATGATGGACAAAATTGAAAAAACCAAAACTGATGACCCGCTAATAATTTATTTTACCAGCGGCACTACGGATTTTCCAAAAATGGTACTTCATACCGGCAGCTACGCCATTGGTCATCAAATAACCGCAAGGTTTTGGCAAAATTTAAAAAAGGACGATATTCATTGGACATTAAGTGATACAGGCTGGGGGAAAGCAGTATGGGGAAAACTTTTCGGTCAATGGTTTATAGGGACAACTGTCATAATGTATAATGCAGCAGATGCATTTGACCCGAAAATGCACCTTGAGATTATTCAAAACTTCAAAGTAACTACATTTTGCGCTCCACCTACTGCATACAGAATGTTAATATTGCAAGATTTAGGCAAATACGATTTTAGCGCTTTAAGACATTCTGTCAGCGCCGGTGAACCGCTTAACCCGGCCGTATTTGAGAAGTGGCTCGAATATACGGGCAATAAAATTTATGATGGATATGGTCAAACAGAAACAGTAAATATTATAGCTACAACTACAGATATGGAAGTTAAGCCCGGCTCAATGGGTAAGCCTGCATTTGGATTTGAAGTGGATATACTTGACGATGACGGAAATCCGGTAGAAAACGGTGAAATCGGGCATATCGCCTTAAAAGTAAAGCCTAAAACACCTATCGGATTTTTTAAAGGTTATTATAAAGATGAAGAAGCTACTAAAAGCTCAATTCATGGTGATTGGTATTTTACAGGGGACAAGGCTCATAAAGATAAAGATGGCTACTTTTGGTTTGTAGGCCGCGCTGATGATGTAATTAAGACAAGCGGTTATCGGGTAGGACCATTTGAAGTGGAAAGTGCATTACAAAGTCATCCTGCTGTTGCTGAAAATGCCGTAATAGGTGTACCTGACGAATTACGTGGAACAATTGTAAAAGCCTTTGTAGTACTTGCTCCCGGATTTGAGCCGTCCGATGATTTGGTCGTAGAGCTTCAGGAGCACGTAAAAAAGGAAACAGCACCTTACAAATACCCAAGAAAAATAGAATTTGTGAAAAGTCTTCCAAAAACCGTTAGCGGCAAGATTAGGCGAACTGAATTAAGAGAGATGGAAGAGCAAAAAGCAAAAAAAACTAACGGAGAAATTTTTACACCTTAACAAAAAAGCCGGGTAATCCGGCTTTTTATTTTACTCTTCGTTCAAACCTTCAATAACGGTATATACTTCATCAGGAACACTTATGTTTTCAGGATTGACAGGCCCAACTATTTTTTTCTTTAAAACAGTAGGTTTACTTAAATCATAAGTAATTGGCGCAATATTATGTCCGGTATGAGATTTAAAGATTACCACAACAGGCTCGGTAGGTTTTTTGGAAACATCACCTACTACAGCCAATTCATTTGTAGATAAAAGCACAATAGTACCAACAGGATAAATGCCTACATTACTAACAAAAAACTCAAAAATTTTCCTATTTATATGTTTATCCGTCCAGGAAAACATTAACT
This sequence comes from Deferrivibrio essentukiensis, assembly GCF_020480685.1. NCBI lineage: Bacteria > Pseudomonadati > Deferribacterota > Deferribacteres > Deferribacterales > Deferrivibrionaceae > Deferrivibrio > Deferrivibrio essentukiensis. The sequence goes on along the minus strand of NZ_JAJAFU010000006.1, from coordinate 70,849 downwards.
TGATTGCCTTTGGAGGATACATCCCTTTATGATAAACCCTGTCGCTGGTAATAGCATCGTAAATATCTACCACCGCCCCTATCTTACCGGCAATAGATATCTGCTCATCCTTAAGACCGTATGGATAACCGCTACCATCAGCTCTTTCATGATGCTCTAACACAATTTTCAGCTCTTCTTCACTAAAACCATTTTTCTTAAGGAAATCATAGCCGGCTAGCACATGATTTTTCATTATCGCAAACTCTTCATCCGTCAATTTTGCAGGCTTATTCAAAATATCTTTTGGCACAAGCATCTTGCCGATATCATGTAAAATCCCGCTATTTACCAATACTTTTATTTCAGAAACAGAAAGATTTAGGAGCTTGCCCAAAGAGGAAGCAAAAATTGCCACATTAAGTGAATGTTGAAATGTATAATCATCGTATGTTTTAAGCTTTGCAATATTTACCAACAGTGATTTATTTTTTACCGTAATATCAGCAATCTTATCTGCCAAAATTTTTACTGAAGAGCTGTCAAACATCTTGCCTGATCTTACATCTTCCATCACATTTTTTACAATAGAAACTGATTTCTCATAAAGCTCAAAGGAAGGCTTTAAATCTTTTATTTCAAGATATTCTTTTGAAATATTCTCTTTTTTATGTTCAAGTATCTCTTCAGCAAATGTTTTTTCTTCGGACTTTTGTGCGTCAACTTTCCTTTTTTCTATATAAACATAGTCAATGCCGCTCTTAATAAGCTTATCGATAGTCTTTTGATCTTTTACAACAAAGTTATGTTTTAAGAATGGAGTATCAAGCCAGCTTGCATCAAGCTTTACTACTCTGTCCCCTATTTTAAGCTCTTTTACTAAAATCTTTTCCATAATTTTATTTACACAACTAATGTTAAATTTTCAACATATTTAAAAATATCTGTGCTAATTTTTAAGAGAATCTGCATTTTTATCAAATACATGTCTTAATTGCTCAACCCTTTTTCTATTGACTCCAAAATCGCTGTAGCCTACCCTTGCTGCTGAGCGAATATGAATCATTTTATTTTCCTTATCAATTCTGATTTCCAAATCATCAATAAAATTGAAAACGGATGAAGTAAATGTTACAGCAATATAATTATCCTGCTCAGATTTAATATTCCCACCCATATCAGCTAATATTTTATTTAAGAGGGCTAATGAGTCTATATTTTCAGAAATATATATAGGCTCAATATAATGTTTAATATCATCTTTATACTCACTGCACACGCAGTTAGGTTTATCAGGGCACCTTGTCAATTTTTTATCAATTAGCCCAGGTGCATTCCAGTTTTTTGACATTACACTCATTGAAATCAATATTGCAATCATCACAATTGCAGCAAAAAACAAAACAATAAAAAATATCTTCACTGTTTACTCCATTGTCAAATCAATGATTTTATCTTGTAAAAGCAAAATATACCATTAATATTGACCAAAAAAAATATACAATAATAGAAACCCAAAACCCAATCGGCTGAGATTTCCTAAAATATGGCCCACCTTTGCAATAAACTTTGCCTGTAATGAGTCCGACAATTGCTACAACAGCAGTTATTAAACCTATGATAATAAGTAAAAGTTTGGTTAGAATAATTTATTACCTCTTTAAGCTTTAATAAGATAATTTTAACATAAAAACAAAAATATTTCCTAAAATTTTATTTGCTTAAATTTAGTATCCTTAAAGCTCCCCTTATTACTATAACAAAAACGATTGCTCCAACAATCAAGTCAGGTTTATTGGAATTTAGCAGATTCACCATTAGTCCTGCTACAATTACGCCTAAATTTATAACTACATCATTTGAAGTAAAAATCATACTTGCCTTCATATGTGCTTCATCCTTCCCCTTTGCCTTTTGCAAAATATATAAACAAGCCGCATTTGCAATAAGGGCTAAAATGGAAACAATTATCATTGTTGAGAAATCAGGCAATTTTTCAAGCCCTAAAAATCTTCTCAAAACCTCTACAAAGCCAATAGCAGCCAAGATTATTTGAAAATAACCAGCAAGCCTTGCAATCTTTTTCTTAGTTAAAATTGAGCCACCTACCGCAAACAAACTTATTCCGTAAACAAAACTATCGGCCAACATATCCAAACTGTCAGCAACAAGTCCCATTGAATTTGAGATAAACCCGGTTGTCATCTCTATTATAAAAAATGCAAAGTTAATAAAAAGTACAGACATAAGTACTTTTCTCTGCTGCGAATTTTCATCCGATTCTATTTGCTCAACATCTTCAGATAAAATTATTTTTCCGCCGAGATTAAGCTCAAGTATTAATTTTTCTATAACTTCTACTTCACCATTATGGTAAACAGAAAGCATTCTGTTTGGTATGTCAAAATCTAATTTTGCAATGCTTGCAACCCCATCCAACTTCATACGTATTAAATTTTCTTCGGAAGGGCAGTCCATCTTAGAAATCTCAAAAATTGTTTTTAGCATTTTACCCCAACCCTTACTTAATATAAGCTTTTTAAAAATTCATATTTTTATTGAAACTTTAGCATATTTTTCACTCATAAAGTTACTTCCATAGTTTTTATTGTCAACTTAAATTGTGCATATATTTAATTTGCCAATAAATCATCGCAAAAAATATTTGACAAATAACGAAATTTATCTTATCACCCAACGGATGAGCATATACGGTATCACATTTATTTTAATACTTATTTTTATAGAGCTTTTTCACTTAAGCATAGATTTTCAAAATCATACTCATATTAACAGATTAAACCTCGATGAATTGGAAGATATTTATTCAATAGAAGAGCTAAAAAAATCTCTTGAATATCATAATGCTAAATTTTTCCCGTCTACTCTACACTCAATTGTTGACATTGGAATGCTGGCATTATTGTTTTATAGTGGCATAATTCAAAGATTTGATTACTTTCTTTACAATCACTTTAACGATTATCTTCATGCAATCTTTCTATTTACAGGGTTTAGTATATTTAACTACATTGTGGGATTGCCATTTGTAATTTACGATACTTTTTTCATCGAAAAAAGGTTTGGTTTTAATAAAATGACACCATTAATATTCATAAGAGATACTATTTTATCTTCATTAATAGGGTTTATTTTCTCAAGCATTGTCTTGTCAGCAATAATATTTTTTATCAAGTCATTCACTAATACATGGGTTTTTGTAGCTTCAATATTTATGGTAGGCTTCATGCTTTTTACAACATATATCTACCCCACCTTAATTGCTCCTCTTTTCAATAAATTTACCCCTCTTGAAAATAAAGAATTAGCAGATAAAATTTTCAATTTGGCAAAAAAAGCAAACTTCCCTCTTAAAAATATTCTTCAAATGGATGCTTCAAAACGCTCTACACACTCAAATGCTTACTTCACCGGACTCGGGAAAAATAAAAGAATAGTACTTTTTGATACCCTTTTGGAAAAACACAGTGAAAGTGAGCTGCTTGCAATCTTAGGACATGAAATAGGGCATTACAAACTGGGGCATATCAAGAAGATGCTTTTTTTAAGTTGCATTTTTATTGTTTTGGGATTCACCGGGATAAAACTATTAATTGACAACTCTTTTATCTATGAATCATTAGGATTTGCAAAAAGTATCCCTTCAGGAATTTTCGTAATATCAATATTATTTTCACCAATCAGCTTTCTACTCAGCCCCTTTTTGATGAAGACGTCCAGAAAACATGAGTTTGAGGCTGATAGCTTCTCTTACAAATTAACAGAAGACAAATTGTCTCTAAAAGAAGCCCTTATAAAGCTCCATAAAGACAATTTATCATTCCCTTATCCACACAAGCTATATGTAGTATTCAACTATTCACACCCGCCACTAACCGAAAGGATAAAAAACCTACTTTGATGAGGCCTTCTTTTTAGCATACAATACCTGTCTTTTAGATGCAGACAATTCAACTTTTCTAAGTCTAATTGATTTTGGTGTCACCTCAACCATCTCATCTTCAGCAATAAAGTGTAGAGCCTGCTCCAGTGTCAAAGGGGTTACAGGCTTTAAAATAATATTCTCGTCTTTACCACTTGCCCTTAAGTTAGTAAGTTTTTTCTCCTTGCAAGGGTTAACGTCTAAATCACCCATTTTATTGTATTCCCCGATAATCATACCTTCGTAAACATCAACTCCTGGCACAATAAAAAGTCTTCCTCTTGCTTCAAGATGAAAAAGTGCATACGCAACAGCCTTCCCCGCTCTATCAGAAACAAGTGAGCCAGTAAATCTTGAAGGAATATCCCCCTTAAACTCATCATAACCTTTTAAATATGAATTAATTATCCCTGTACCTTTTGTATCGGATAAAAACTCATCACGATAACCTATAAGCCCTCTTGACGGGACATAATACTCCATCCTAACTCTGCCTGTGCCTTTATTAATCATATTTACAAGCTGACCTTTTCTAATGAGAAGCTTCTCAGTAACTATCCCTGAAAATGTATCTTCACAATCCACATAGACATGCTCAATTGGCTCCAAAACTTTTCCATTTTCATTCTTTAAAATAACTTCAGGACGGCCAACACAAAGCTCAAACCCTTCCCTTCTCATTGATTCTATCAAAATAGCAAGCTGAAATTCACCCCTACCCTTTACAATAAAAGAATCCTTATCATCAGCTTCTTCAATTTTTATTGCAACATTTCTAAGGGATTCTTTTATAAGCCTCTCTTTTATCTTGCTTGATTGCACAAGCTTCCCTTCTCTGCCTGATAAAGGGGAAGTATTTATTGTAAATTTCATAGCAACTGTAGGCTCGTCTACCGATATTCTCTTTAGAGGCACCGGGTTTGCAGCCGCGCAGATTGTATCGCCAATTTTAACATCCTCAATTCCGGAAATAACTACAATATCACCAGGCTCAGCAACATCTATATCTTCAAGGTTAAGTCCGTTATATGACTGGATTTTACTAACTCTCAAAGGAACAGTCTGATTCTTTTCATTTATACAAACGAGATTATCATTATTTTTGACCTTTCCATTAAATATTTTACCAATTGCAAGCCTGCCAAGATAATCAGAGTACCCCAAATCCGAAACAAGCATCTGAAAATTGTCCATATTATCGTATGCAGGTGCCGGCACAACATTCAAAATCTCATCAAACAAAAGGGTTAAATCTGAGTCTTCATCTTCAAGATTTCTCTTAACAATTCCCTGCTTGCCAATAGCGTAAAGTATTGGGAAATCTATCTGTTCATCGTTTGCATCAAGGTCAAAAAACAGCTCATAAATCTCATCAAGGACTTCCTTTGCCCTCGCGTCTTTTCTGTCAATTTTATTTATTACAACAATTATCTTTAATCCTAATTTAAAGGCTTTTTGCAATACAAATCTCGTTTGAGGCAAAGGCCCTTCCGATGCATCAACCAACAAAACGGCACCATCAGCCATGGATAAAGCCCTTTCAACCTCTCCACCAAAATCAGCGTGTCCCGGGGTATCTATTATATTTATTTTTGTATCTTTCCAAAACACAGAGCAGTTTTTCGCAGCGATTGTAATCCCTCTTTCCCTTTCCAAATCCATACTGTCCATCACTCGGTCCTGAACTTCCTGATTTTCTCTAAAAAGTCCGCTAAATTTAAACATGCTATCAACCAAAGATGTCTTGCCATGGTCAACGTGTGCGATAATCGCAATATTTCTTATGTTATTGTTACGAAATTTTTCCTTCATTCTTACCTCGATTTTTTATTGGAAGATGTGTCAATATAACAATTAGTAAAAATAAGCAACAGATTTATTTTTTCATATTAACCGCTGAGTCCTTCAGATGTGTTTATAATCCTGACGGCGTTTGTGGAACCAACCTTTCCTGCCGGATAACCTATTGTGGCCACAAAAATTTTATCATTACCCAAGCATTCTTTAGCCTTTTTTAGAAATTTATCTAATAACTCATCGGAATTTTTTGTATCCTCTGTTTTCATAAAAGGGGTTACACCCCATAGCACATTTACCCTTCTTAATAGCTTTTCATCTGTCATAATCGCAAGTATATCGCATTTTGGTCTTGCAGCGGAAACTCTTCTTGCAGTAGTCCCACTTTTTGTGAAAACAGCAATACCATCAGCATTAATATCCCCCGCAAGCCTTGCACTTGCCTCTGCGATTGCCATATCCCTGTCATTTTTATTCAAAACCTTATTATAGGAATAAATTGATTCTGCTTCTTTTATTATCTTTGACATAACCTTAACCGCTTCAAACGGATATTTGCCAATAGTTGTCTCGTCAGACAACATTACCGCATCCGTGCCGTCAAGAACGGCATTTGCCACATCTGATACTTCAGCCCTGGTAGGTCTTATATTTTCTACCATTGTAAGAAGCATTTGTGTAGCGGTAATGACAGGTTTGGCTGCACTATTAGCCTTTTTTATAAGCATTTTTTGCAAGACAGGAACTTTCTCCATATCAATTTCAATCCCCATATCCCCTCTTGCTATCATTATTCCGTCTGAATGCTCGATTATTTCATCAATATTATCTATCGCTTCATGCTTTTCTATTTTGGAAAAAACCGGTATATCTCCACCATAAGTTTTAATATATTCCTTTGCCTTTATCACATCAAAACGATTTTTCACAAAAGACAATGCAATAAAGTCAAATCCGTTTTCCACACCAAATTTAATATCTTCAATATCTTTTTCCGTAACAGCAGGAATTTTGATTTTCAAGTTTGGAAAGTTAAGCCCTTTTTTTGAAGAAATCACCCCACCACTTAAAACTTCAACTCTAAGCAAATCTTTTCTTTTATCAATAACTTTTAATTTTATTGTACCATCTGCAAGGTAAATAATACTATCCTCTTTTAACGAGTCAAATATTTCGGGATATTTAATATAGATTCTTTCTCTGTTTCCTATCTCTGTGCCAACTTTTATTTCAAGAGTATCACCTTTATGAACATTAAAAGGATTGTCCACCATCCCAATTCTTAATTTAGGGCCGGCAAGGTCCATTAATGTGGCAACGGGTATCGAAAGTTTTTCAGAAATCCTCCTGACTCTATTCAGGCTTTTTTTATGCTGGTCGTAGTCCCCATGAGAAAAGTTAAATCTGAAAATATTCACCCCTTCCTTTATAAGCTGCTCTATTGCATTGTCGTTATCTATTGATGGGCCTATTGTTGCTACAATTTTGGTTTTTTTCATAAAGTTCACCTCATTTATGCTTCAAAACACAATACATCAAATATTATATCCATACAATACAAATACTGCCCAATAATAAGGGTTAGGATACTTTAATTTGATATCTCTTTTTGTATACCTGATTGACTCAAGCCTATTAAAGCCTAAATTAAGATAAGTATAAAAAACTTTCATAAATTCAACTGCGGGTTCACTCGGCACTTCCCAAAGACTAACTACAACCGATTTAGCACCTGCTTGCTCAAAAGCCCTTGCAAAATTTGCAATACCCTCTCCGTCTATCTCTTTACCTAACCCCGTTACACATGCTGAGAGGACTACCATATCTGCATTAAGCTTCAAATTTGATACCTCACTTAAAGTTAAAAATCCATCTTCACTGTGATTCTCTACCTGACTAAGTAGAATAAATGGCTCTTGAATGCCAGCGATAAAACCAGGTAATGAAGCATGAGTAGCAAAATGAATATACTTATACTTTTCAAGCTCTGCCTTTTTTACATTTTCCTCTGAAGCGTCTAATCCTAATAATATTTGCGGTGTTTTTGGGGTAACATTTAAAATTTTTGCTATCTCCTTTACTTCGGTTTCGGTTTCCGGCAACGGTGGAAAAGTTATCTCTTCCCAGTCAACTTTTTCTACACTTGTCTCTTTTGATATTTTCAACCCTCTAAACGCAAATTGAGGTGCATTTTGGTTAGTATCTTCTGCATTTTCAGTTTTGGAATATTGATAATCGGGTTTACTGAAAACCGGATTGGCCACTGCAAAAAGTAATTCTTTTTGGTCAGTTGTATTTTTATTTCCCAAAATTGCCATAACAGTTGCTGATTGCAGATATGAGATACTTAAATTATCTCCTGCATAAACACTTGTATTAAAATCTTCACTTTTATCTTTCACTAATGCATCAAACGGCACAACTCCCAAAATCCCATCAGGAATTATTATTAAACTTTTTGATTGTTCTATATTTAAGGGTTTTAACAAAAGTTGATAAAGTTCGTGAGAAAGATTTAAAAATTTATCTTTTTTGTTTCTTCTAATATATTCTAATAAATCTGTAACCATCTCTTCAATAACAACTTTTTTCACAGACAATGCAACTATTTCGGACAAATTGCTTCTAATGACAAAAACATAAATGTTATTCTCAGTTAATACATACTCAACTAAACATTCATTATCCTTAAGTTTTATATCCTTAGCCATTAAAGGCCTTGGATAATATAATGAAACATACATAGGATATTGTTTGTTCAATTCTTCAACAAATGCTTCAAACTCCCTGCGCAAACTGTCCCTTTTATTCAAATATTCTTCATACCCGTCCTTCTTTACCATCTCTTCATATGTTGAGTCCAAGTATCTTAATTGAAATACGAACTCTTTTTCCTTTTCTTTCAAATCGTTAGGCAATACTGATCTTTTATCTACATCCATATTGGCAACAAGCTTATCCAATAGTGTACGACCTTTAGAAAGCTCAGCATAATAAAATGCTTTATTTAATGACTCATTATCCGTTTTTCCAGAAGATAAATACCTTTCTGAAAAAATAGATACTGCCTCTTTATAAACATTTACCCTTCCGCCTCTAAAAAAGTATTCTCTCAGTTTTGTCATATCTCTAATATTCTCAATTAGAGATATTGTATTTTCTATTTCACTCCCGGCAAGCTCTAACTTTCCAAGAAATTTGAATGCAAGTGCTTTTTGAAAGGATCTTGCAACTTTTTCATTAATATTTACAGGTTTAGTATATTTATCGGCAGACTCTATTATGTTAAGTGCTTTCTCAAACTCACCTTGCCTTAGTAGAAATTCTATAACGTATTCATTATATATGTTATTTTTATTAACTATATCACTGACCAAACCAAAAATTTTTTCAGCCTTCTCATATTCTCCCATTCTATAATATGTATCCATCACTTTCCCTAAAATCCTTACTTTATATAAATCTTGACTGCGAGGGTTATACAGCTTGCTATATAGTGTAAGAGCTTTGTGGTACTGTTTTGAAAACCTAAAGATATCTGCCATATCTTCATTAGTCGTGCTTAAATCTGGACCTTTTATTTTATTATATTCCTCATAATAAAATTTTATTGCTTTTTCATATTGTCCGGTATTTAAATACAGCTTTATCAAAGGTGAATACAAAAACCTTATTTGAGCAGGCATAACTTTAGATTGAGGTTCTTTACTCAGTTTTATAGCTTCCAATATCGATTTTTCCGCTTTATCATACAAACCAATGAACGTATATAGCTGAGAAAGTAGCTGCAAGCTTGAAACCTGCCCGTAAAAATCATTTTTTTCTTTTGCTTCTTCAAGTTTTTGTAGTGCTGAAGAAATTGCCATACTATATGATTTCATATCAAATGATTTAGTATCAGCATTTTTTTTATTATTTTGCACAACTAACGACTCACCATTTGAATTATATTCTTTTATAACACCTGAAAGTATTATCTTTTTTCCATCACGAATTACTGATAATACTATTTTATCACCTGGAGCTAACTTCCTGAATATAAGTGGGTTTGAAAACATGCTATTGTTTACTTCTTCAATAATATCTCCGGGCTTTAAACCTAAATCATACGCCGGACTATTTTTAACAACCCCTTTTACTTGAAAGTAATCTTGAGCGTTTTTTTGCAACAATAACCCAAAAGAGGTATTCTTTGCCGACAAAGTTGAGGCATTCAGAATAACTAAAAAAAACACCACGCCGAGAGCTACTTTTTTCATATTGCCCACCATAAGCAACTGCATTTTATATAATTATATAACATTTTAGCCAGATTTACCATTAGTTACTTGCAACATTTTGGGAAATGTATTTGTGCTTTTCATTTAAGATAAATACTTTAAAAAACTTAATCTTGCGCCTTTTAAATAATTATTTATAATAAGGAAATGATGGGTGCTAATGCTATAGTATATAGAATTTTTGTAAATATAATAGGTATAGGGCTTTCAGGTATACTATTCAAACATGTTGTTGTTTCCTCTTTTCTCGCCCTTGTATTAAGTGGAATTGTGTTATCTGTTTTGAATCTGTTTTTAAAACCGATATTATTTTTGGCAACTCTACCCCTTCAAATTTTAAGTTTTGGTATTTTTTATCTCATAACAAACGCGATTATTTTAAAGCTGACTTCGGCGTTTATTGATGGTTTTTATATCGATGGTTTTTGGGCAGCAATCGGAGCAAGTATTCTGATTGGTTTAGTAAATATAATATTTGACCTTCTTGCCACTAATGACGAATTGAGATATTACAGATGGAAATAAAAACTATTCAAGATGACCTTGAGCGATTTGAAAATCTCATAAAAATGATAAATTTTGAATATCAGCAGTATTTTGCCGGCACCAAAAGGAATCCCCCTGTCGTCTATGAAAGAGAAGTGAACAAATTAATTCATAAATACAGCCTTCATCAGATAAAAAATAGCACGCTAAGGTTTAGATTTAACAATCTTGTGGCAAGATTTATAACTTTCAGAGAAAAGTGGAATAAAAAAATGTTGGAGCTGGAAGGGGTAAAAAAACCTAAGCCTATACTTTTAGAAAAAGAAAAAATACTTGAAAATAATAAAACAAACGGCTATGAAAGTGAGCTTGACAAACTGCCTCCCGGATTTAACAGAGAAAAGATTAAAAATGTTATCGAACAAAAACTTGACGAACTAAAAAATAAAGGGATAAGTAACGTCAGGATTGAAATAGAAATAATTGATGGAAAACCAAAATTGAGGATGAAAAAACAATGACAGAAAAAAATGAGAAATATTTCAAAATTCAATTTATAGATGCCAAAAAAGAGATACTAACCTTTTATGCAAAATCTGTTAACCCTTCTTCGTATATAGGGCTTATTGAAGTATCAAATATACTGTTTATGGACTCTGAAATACTTATTAATCCTGAAGATGAAAAAGTACGTAAAGAATTTAAGGGGGTTAAAAGGACATTCCTGCCTCTAAGTGCAATAGTAAGAATTGATGAAGTTGAAGAGTCAAAAACAAAGGTTTTAAAACTTTTACCTGATAACGAATAGTTTTAAAATGAAAATACTTCGCAAGTATATTCTTAGAGAAATTTTACCTCTTTTTGTAATATCAAATCTATTTATAATGTTTATCCTTCTTTTTGATAAGCTTATCAACCTTGCAAGCCTTTTTTTCGCAAAAGGGGTAGCAGGTACATTAATAATTAAAACAATCTTATTTTATATCCCTTCGTTTTTGGTAATATCGATACCAATCTCCACATTAATATCAGTCATGACCGCCTTCAGCCGGTTTTCATCCGACTCAGAGCTGATAGTAATGAAAGCATCCGGCGTGCCTGCAAGCTGGTTTTTAAGAATTACATCCTCTATCGGCTTTATCTTTTTTATAATGGCAGCTATTGTTTCTTTGTGGCTAATGCCCCTTGGAAATAAACTTTCCATTGAAAATCTTAAAAGCATAGCAAGCAGTATTTCAATATCAGATATAAATGAGAATGAACTTTATGAAGAGATTCCGGGGGTTATACTGCTTGTTGAAAAGAAAAAGGATAAGTTTGACTTTGAAAATATCGTAATTATCCAAAAAAATGAAAATTTGGTAATAACTGCCAAATCGGGTGAAATTTTTTCTACCAAAGATGGGGCTATTTCATTTAATCTAAATACAGGGGAAATCAACAAAAAGGATAATGAAAAAATATCTAAAATCAAATTTGAGCAATTCTCTCTTAATTTTGATTTAAATTTAAATGACGTGGTTAAAATAAAAGATGAAAGGGTAATGCCCCTTGACTCGCTTATTAAAAATCAAAATAAAGGGTACATTTACAAATTTGAACTCTCAAAAAGAATAGCTCTCCCCTTTTCCTGTATAATTATGGCTGTGTTCGGAATGTTATTAGGCTCATTTTTCACAAGAGGTGGAAGGACATTGAACCTTTTTGCTGCAATAGCAGTGGTATTCTCATACAACACAATCTTAGTATTTTCAGAAAACATGGCAAAAATTGGGCTACCTTATATTTCAGCTTGGTATGCCAATATTATCTTTACTATTATTTGTTTATTCTTTTATAAAAGGTTTAGGGTATGAATCCGTTTTACAAATACGTATTTAAAAAATTTTTATACAATTTATTGGTTGTCCTTGCTTTCGTCCTCTTGCTTTATACATTTTTTAATGTTATTCAGCATACAAAATATATAGAAAGATATAATGTAAACATATTTCAGATTATATATTTTGACCTTCTCAAAATCCCATATTCTACTTACCAGATAATGCCGATAGCAGTTATAATATCGACAGTGCTTACATTTGTACTGCTTGTAAAAAGTAACGAAATGACAGGATTTGTAAGTATAGGAGGAAGGACTCGAAACCTTTCAACAATGGTTGTCTTGCTCGGACTAATTTTAAGCATCGCGACATTTTTTATAGGTGAAATAGTATCGCCTAAAATTGAGTTATTTAGACAAAAATATAAAACAGAAGAATTTGAAAAAAGAAGGTTTGTTGACTACTCAAAATTTGAAAATATATGGATAAAAGATAATAATAAGATTACCTATATAAAACTGCTTGACGCAGTTAACAACAGCTTTATACAAATGAGAGAATATTATCTGAACGACTTTAAAATCATAAAGATTGTGGAAATCTCTTCCGGAAAAAAATCAGGTAAAAAATGGCAGTTATCTGATATTAAGGAATATGATCTTACGGATGTACCAAAAAAAGTAAACAGTAACGCTTCGAAGATTGAGGAAAATAAACTTTTAAGCGAACTTTCTCAGTTTGATATAGATAATCCGAAGTTATTAAGTTTCAGTGAAATATCAAAGTATATATCTGTGTATAAATCAAAAGGGTTGAGCACGACGCAATATGAAATAATTTTATATAACAAGCTAGCACACCCCTTAAGTATAATGGTTATTATTCTTACAATTTTGCCAGTATGCATGTCTTTTTCACGACAGTATTCATATATAAAAATTGTTTCCAAATCCTTGTCTCTCGGCGGATTTTATTGGATTTTAAGTGCCTCACTCATATCTATAAGCAAAGCAGGTACGCTTAGCCCGCTAATAGCTAACTTTTTACCTATCATACTTTTTACTGTTATCGGTTTTACTTTAATCTTTTTAAAAGAGCGTGGTTTTTAGTTATCCTGAAATTATTTTGATTTGACTTTACGCACTATTTTGTTTATCTTAATCCTAAAATTTATCGGAGGTAAATTTATGTATAAAGTTGCAGTTTTGCCTGGAGATGGAATAGGCCCTGAAGTAATGAATATTGCAATAAAAGTATTGGAAAAAATTGCTCAAAAATATTCTTTTAAGTTTAATTTTGAATTTGCAGATGTGGGAGGGATTGCGATAGATAATCATGGCACCCCCCTTCCTGAAAATACCATAAAAGTTTGTGAAAATGCAGATGCTATACTTTTTGGCTCTGTAGGTGGCCCTAAGTGGGAAAATTTACCCCCGGAAAAACAGCCGGAAAGAGGAGCATTACTCCCTTTAAGAAAACATTTCAACCTTTTTGCCAATATCAGACCCGTCAAAGTATTTGACGCTCTCAGGGAAGCATGCTCTTTAAAAGATAAATTTTTTCCAAACGGTCTTGACATTGTAATACTTAGAGAGTTAACCGGCGGGATATATTTTGGCCAACCTAAATCCATAAACCCAGAAAAGACAGAGGCTGTCGATACAATGAGATATAGCAAGCCTGAAATAGAAAGAATTGGTAGGCTTGCATTTCAAGCGGCAAGACTTAGAAAAAGTAAGGTAACAAGTGTAGATAAGGCAAACGTACTCATGACAAGTGTATTATGGCGAGAAGTAATTACAAAGCTTAGAGAAAAGGAATTTCCTGATGTTGAGTTAAATCATATGTATGTCGACAATGCCGCGATGCAACTTGTCAGAAATCCCGGACAATTTGATGTTATTGTTACTGAAAATATGTTTGGGGATATTCTTAGTGACGAAGCTGCAATGCTCACCGGCTCACTTGGAATGCTCCCTTCTGCTTCCTTAAATGAAAGTGGTTTCGGGCTTTATGAGCCGATTGGAGGGACAGCACCTGATATCGCCGGGCAAAATATTGCAAACCCTACTGCTCAAGTTCTTTCTGCAGCTTTAATGTTAAGGTATTCTTTCAAAATGGAAGAAGCTGCAGCTGATATTGAAAATGCAGTAGCTAAAACTCTTGAAGCGGGATTTAGGACAGGTGATATATACTTTTCAGATGAAGGTACACAAAAGGTCAATACAACCGATTTTGGAGATAAAATAATTTCTTTTATATAAGCGGGGCTATTCCCCGCTTTCTAATGTTAGAATTTCTGTTTTATTTTCAAGTAAATCAATGATTGCATATGTACTATTTTTTGTCACATAGCCTGAAAGACTTCCGGGATTTAATATAGTTTGCTCCCCTTTAAATTTAAGCATCGGGGTATGAGTATGTCCAAACAACACATAATCTATGCTTTCATCAATAAATTCCACAATGTTCCCTTCGTGAAATATAATAATTTTTTTATTATTAATAGTTTTGAGTATAGGAGGTTTTGAAAATCTCCAGTTTGAAAGTTTTTGGATGCCCAAAATCTCACCATCATTATTTCCGAAAACACCAAAATACTCGCAATTAAGTCTGTTCAATATATTCACGGCAAAAGGTGAGCAAACATCTCCGCAATGTATAACAAGGTCAACTTTTTGTTTACCATTAAAAATATCAATTATCTTGTTTAAATGTTCCAAGTTATCGTGCGAGTCGGAAATTACACCTATTCTCATATTGCCCTCCAAACATATCCTTCTTTTTACTTGTAATTATACAATCATTTATGTATAAAGTCCAAAATTAATAAAATACGAGGTTAAAAATGGATTCACATCGTTTTGACAAGCTCAATAAAATCAAATCTATGGGTTTAAACCCTTATGTAAGCAGTTTTAAGGTAAGTGATGACAACATTAATATTGTAGATAAATTTAAAGACGAAAATCCCGATAAGCTGTTAGAGGAAAAAAATATTGTAACCGTAGCGGGAAGAGTCGTAGCGATGAGAAGCTTTGGAAAGGCTTCATTTTTAACTTTGAGGGACAGAACAGGGTCAATTCAGGTTTATGTTAAAAAAGGTGAAATAAGTGACGAAGATTTTGAAGTTTTTCAAAGTACAGATGTTGGCGACTTTGCAGGTGCTACAGGGTTTGTATTTAAAACAAAAACCGGTGAAATAACCGTATTTTGCAGCAAATTTAGTCTTCTTACTAAAACCTTAAGAGATTTACCCGAAAAATTCCATGGTTTAAAAGATATCGAAAAAAGACAAAGGCAAAGATATCTTGATTTGATAATGAATCAGGAAACCAGAGATGTATTTAAGATAAGAAGTAAAATAATACAGGAAATCAGAAACTTCTTCGCGGAGCTTGATTTTCTTGAGGTGGAAACCCCTATGATGCATCCGGTTGCAGGTGGTGCTACCGCCAAACCTTTTATCACGCATCACAATGCACTCGATATGACTCTTTATCTACGAATTGCCCCTGAGCTTTATTTGAAAAGGCTTGTAGTTGGCGGATTTGAGAGAGTATTTGAAATAAACAGAAACTTTAGAAATGAAGGTATATCAACAAGACATAATCCTGAATTTACTATGATAGAATGGTATATGGCCTATGCTAACTACCACGATTTGATGGATATGACTGAAAAGTTAATTACAAGTCTTGCAAACAAAATACTTAACACGGATAAAATTACCTTTGCAGAAAAAGAGATTGACCTCAAATCACCTTGGCCAAGATTAACTCTTGAAGATGCAATTGAAAAGTATACGGATATCAAACGCAGTGACATAAACACTTTTGATAAGGCTAAAGCTGTTGCAAAATCAAAAGGGATTAAAGTAGAAGATGGATGGGGAAGAGGTAAAATAGTACTTGAGATATTTGAAGCTTTTGTAGAAGACAAGCTTATCAACCCTACTTTTATAATAGATTATCCAAAAGAGGTTTCACCGCTTGCCAAGTCTAATTTTGAAAACCCTGAAGTGACAGAAAGATTTGAGCTTTTTATAGCCGGCTTTGAAATTGCAAATGGCTTTAACGAGCTTAACGACCCTATCGATCAATTTGAACGCTTTGAAAAACAGGTGGAAGCAAAAAACAGAGGGGATGAAGAAGCAAGTATGATGGATAAAGACTATGTGAGAGCTCTTGAATATGGACTTCCGCCTACAGCAGGTGAAGGTCTTGGAGTGGATAGACTTGTAATGCTTTTAACAAATAAGCAATCTATCAGAGAGGTTATACTGTTTCCACATTTGCGTCCTGAAGAGATAGATGAGTGATATAAAAAGTTATTATTGTATTAATGATGAAAACTTAAGAGAAGTTTTAAAAAAAATATTAAATAATGATATTGCGGAGTTAGGTAGTCATAAAGTACATCATCACGTTTTATTTATTGAAGAAGGGTGTATTTCCTATGAAAAAATTAAAATTTTATCCGAAGAAAATATAATTTTGTTTTTTACTAGTGAAGAAACTAAAGAGTTTCCAAAGAATTCTAATATTTTACTCCTTGAAAAAAAACGATTCATTAAAGAGGCAGAGTTTTGTAGTAAATTTATTCTCTTTATTGTAGACTTTTATGAAAATATAATTTTGAAACTTAATGAATATGAAGATAAGATTTTTGGATTAGCTATATCTTCAGTTGATATGCTTGAAAGGCATGAAAATTTATATGAGCAGATAGCTAAAGATGGGTTAACAGGACTTTATAATCATACTGCCTTTCAAGACCGATTAAGCAAACTATTTAGAAGCTATAAACACAATAAGACTACTTTTAGCGTTGCTATGTTAGATTTGGATTTTTTTAAAAAGGTAAATGATACTTATGGCCATTTAAAAGGGGATGAGGTTTTAAAACAGTTTGCTGATATAATCAAAAAGTGTGTTAGAAAAAATGATTTCCCTGCAAGGTATGGTGGGGAAGAGTTTGCTATCATTTTTAGTGATATTAATAAATTTGAAGCAGAAGCTATTATTGATAGATTAAGAGAAAAGTTTAAGAAAATAAAATTTAAGTCAGATTCAGGTAGTTTTGGTGTTACCTTTAGTGCTGGGCTTGCTGAGGTTAATGAATCAATGGATACTCCATCTGAGATTACTAATGCTGCTGATACCGCACTATACTATAGTAAAAGAAGTGGCAGAAACAAGACTACGTTAGCCTAACTCTTTTAAAACAGACAGACCTTTAATCTTTTTTGAAGTCACCGATTCTATATAATTGAGTAAAAATTCCAAAATTGATATTTCATCCTCTTTTGAGATGGCAAGCTCTTTAAACTCCTGAGTATAAACTTTCTGCAGTATCTTTGTGCACTCCTTGCTCAGATGTAAACCATCATATTCGCATTTTTCACACGAAAACATACCTTTATGAAGAACAATTTTATTGACATTCTCACCACATTTTTCACAAAAGTCGTAACTTTTGCCTATTCCCTGTTTTTTTAAAATAAAATTTAATACATATATTGTCCATCTGCTCATGTTTTTTTCATTTAAAGAATAAATATATTTAAACAGAGTTTCGTCCTGCTCCTCATCATAATAAAGAATATCAATAACATTAAAAACTATATTCAGCCTAATAAATATTTCAGGATTTTCAATAAAATATGATTTAGAAGTATCATACTTAATGCCATAACACTTATTTAAATCGGATTCGTCTTTTTTTTGAAAATCTATTTCACCGGGCAAAAACTTATTAAGCCCCTTTTTCTTTGTAAAAGCTTTGTTGATGAATAACTTGACTTTTCCATAATCTTTAAGAAATGAAAATGCTATAGCTGAATAATCAGAGTATTTAATTATTTTATAAATGATACCTTCAGAAACAACCCTTCTCAACTCAAAGCCTTAATTTTTTGATTATATCAGCCCCTGAATTTTAAGATACTCATCCCTATTCATCCAGTCCTCTTTAACCTTGACAAAAAGCTCAAGGTATACTTTAACACCAAAAAATGCCTCAAGCTTTTCTCTTGAATACTTGCCTATTTTCTTTAGCATTTCTCCACGTTTACCTATTATTATCCCTTTTTGAGAAGACCTGTTTACAATAATTGAAGCTGCAATATAAAGAAGCTCTTCACTCCTGTCTTCAACCTCTTCACACTCAACAACTACATTATAAGGGACCTCATCTTTTAAAAGATTAAAAACACTCTCTCTTATAAACTCAGAAATGAGAAATTTTTCAGGGATAGTGGTTATCTCTTCACTTTCGTAAAGCTTTACACCTTCCGGCAGGTGCTCAACTGTCAATTCAAGAAGCTTATCTACATTTGTGCTTTCCAATGCAGAAATCGGCAACACAAATTTAAAAACCCCATCAGCAAAAACTTTATTTGCCACTTTTACCACATCTTTTTTATCGTGGGCATCAACCTTATTTATCAGCAAAAACTTTGTTGCATCTACTTTATTGAGTATTTCAGTGATAAACTTGTATTCTTTTCCAAAAATCTCATCCGGTGTAACCATAAAATATACCAAATCCACCATGGAAAGACCATCAATCGCCTGCTTGACCATAAGTTGGTTTATTTTGTCTTTTGCATTATGAATACCCGGTGTATCAAGAAAAACAATCTGATAATCTTCACCGGTCTTTATCCCTTTGATTGAATTTCGTGTCGTATTCGGTTTACTTGAAATAATTGATAAATCTTCTCCTAATATTTTATTGAGAAGTGTTGATTTGCCTACATTAGGTCTGCCAATTATAGCAACAGTACCAAACTTAAACATTTTTTTGCTCTTCAGACTTATTATTCTTTATAACTTTTACAATCACTTTTTTTATCCTTCTACCTTCCCTCTCTTTAACAAGAAGCTCAAGATTACCAATACTAAAAACATCACCTATTTCAGGAATTCTGCCACTAAGGTCGAATATAAGTCCACCTAAAGTTTCATAATCCAAATCATCTTCAGCTTTCAGACCAAAAAATTTATTAAAATCATCAATGTCAATTTTTGGGTCCACTTCATATATATTTTCATCCACCTGAATTATCTCGTCCTTTTCATCTTTGTCATACTCATCCCTTATTTCACCAACAATTTCTTCTAATATATCTTCCAATGTCACAATACCATCAACGCCACCATATTCATCCACAACTATGGCAAAGTGAATTCTATGAAGCTGAAACTCTCTTAACAAGTCGTCAATTCTCTTTGTAGAAGGCACAAAATAAGGTTTTCTGAGTATAGTCTTAATATCAAGTTTTTTAATATCTTCATTAACATATTTGAGTAAGTCTTTCACATAAAGAATACCAAGAATATTATCCATCTTTCCATCGTAGACAGGGATTCTTGAATATTCAGTCTTAGCCAAAATATTTAAAATTTCATCTATACCTGTGCCATACTTTATAGCAACAAGGTCTGTCCTTGGGACCATAACCTCTTTTGCCAAAGTGTCACTTATCTCAAAAATGTTGTGAAGCATCTCCTTCTTCTGATTTTCAAGCACACCTTCTTTTTCACCCACAGAAATCAAAAATTCTATTTCATCCTCAGTAATTTTAGGGCCATTGTGCTCAACATTTCCACCACTTAGCTTAATAATCATTTTTACAAGCTTATTTAAAGCAAAAGATATAGGATAAAATAAAAAATAAAAGATTTTGAGTATTTTAATAACAAATAATGACAATGATTCTGCATTGTGTTTTGCAAATGTTTTAGGAGCAATTTCACCAAAAATAATTACTAAAAATGTCATTATACCAGTTGCAATAGCAATTGCATTGCTACCAAAAATCTTACTTGAAACTTCGGCTGCCAAAACAGAGCCAAAAATATTTACAATATTATTACCAATTAAAATAGTATTCAGCACTTTGTTAGGATGCATAAGCCAAAGTTCCAAATCTTTAGCCTTTTCCCCCTTCTCCTGAAGCAAATGCTTGACCTTTAATTCACTTAAAGAAGTAAGCGCAGTTTCCGAAGAAGAAAAAAATCCTGAAAAAATTATACATACTCCGATGGTAATCAGTTCACCTAACAGACTATCCAACTCTTCACCTCACGAGAAAATTTTATATAATATAAAAGTTGTAAATGCACCCAAAGCTCCTCCGAAAATAACTTCACCGACTGTGTGTACTTTCATCTGAACTCTTGAAATACTTATTAACAAACTTAAAAGCAATACCAATACGTTCAACACAAAATTTTTAGAGATAAAAATAACCGAAACAAGTACGGAAAAAGAAACCGCTGCATGACCGGACGGCATCCCCCCGTGCAATGGCTCACCTTTATTAAAATAACTTTTAATTAAAACCACGAGAAAAACAACAATTGCGATAGAAACAATAGCTACATGCTCAGAAAAATCGGGAGTATCCTTTAATAACAGGTGTGTGTTATCCTTTAATCTTTTAAATACCGTAAAATACCCAATATAAACCGCACCAAATGCGGCCATAAGCACGGCGCCTGCCGCAATATCCTTAATTCTCTTTGCCTCTTCGCACCTTTCTTTAAATATAGCATCGGTAATCTTTTCTATAGCGGTATTAAAAAGCTCAAATGAGATAACTAAAGTTATTGTAATAGCTAATATAATATACTCAAGAGGGGTAATATTCAAAAAAAGTGCAATAATTAAAACAGCAATAGAAATCAGAATGTGTATTTTTAAATTTCTTTCGCTTTTAACGGCATATAGTATGCCTTCTATGGCAACACTTATACTTTTCGACCAACTATCCGATTTCATATTATCTTTTTATATAAAATTTAAAAAAAATCATACTATGAAAATAACACATTATTAAACTAAAATCCACACTATTTGCATGCACTACGGAATAACTCCATCATCCACCAAAGATTTTAATATATTTTCCTGCAAATCAAACATCACCTCTTCCTGTTTCTCATCCATATGGTCATACCCCAAAAGGTGCAAAAAGCCGTGAATTATCAAAAATGCAGCCTCACGCTTTACATCTATTTCATTCTCATTGGCCTGCTTTTTTAAGGTATCTATTGAAATTACTATATCCCCTAACAACGAATCATCCAAAATATCTTCTGTTTTCTCAAATTGAGGAAATGACAAAACGTCCGTAGGCTTATCAATATTGCGATACTCATTATTAATAGTTTGTATTTCACTGTCATTTGTTATTAAGACAGAAACTTTCAGATTTTTGTTAATTTGCAATTTCTCAAGCACCCTCTCAGATATCTCTTTTATAAAACTTTCCGAAAAACCTGATTCAACTTCGTCAGTCAAATAAATTTTAATTCCCATTTTTTTTAGCCTCATACTCTTCATAAGCGTTAATTATTCTTTGCACCAACGGATGTCTTATAACATCACTTTTGGTAAAGTCCACAAATTTTAAACCATCCACATCTTTTAGAATATCTCTGACCACTATCAGCCCCGATTTTTTATCCGAAGGTAAATCTACCTGAGTAATATCCCCTGTAATCACAGCTTTTGAATTAAAGCCAAGCCTCGTCAGAAACATTTTCATCTGTTCAACGGTCGTATTTTGGGCTTCATCCAGTATAATAAATGCATCGTTAAGTGTCCTACCCCTCATAAATGCAAGAGGTGCAAGCTCTATCACCCCTTTTTCAATAAGACTGCCAACCTTTTCAAAATCCATCATATTGTAAAGGGCATCATACAATGGTCTCAAATAAGGGTTAATCTTATCGGCAATATCTCCCGGCAAAAAGCCAAGTCTTTCACCGGCCTCAACTGCAGGCCTTGTAAGAATAATCCTGCTAACCTTTTTATTTAAAAACATATTAACCGCCATTGCAACAGCAAGATAAGTCTTGCCCGTACCGGCAGGCCCTATTCCAAATACTACATCATAATCTTTTATAAATTGCACATATGTCTTTTGACGAGGTGTTTTAGGCACTACACTCTTAACGCGTCCGGAAACCTTTACAATATCAGTCAATACCTCTGAAATATGAGTTTTAGTGTCCTCTATTACCATCCTTACCGCACTTTCAAGGTCTGACATAGACAAATTTGATTTTAATACAATTTCCCTAAGATTATTAAAAAGGGCTAACCCTTTCTCTACTTGCCCTTTGTCTCCGCTCAAATTAAACTCATTACCACGTACCGCAACAGATATATCCAAACTCTTTTGAATATACTTAAGATACTTATCTTTATGTCCAAGAATTGCCGGTACAAGTGCCTCTTCTATCACAAACACTTTTGTAGTCTGCATATTATATTAACTCTCCTTGAATAACTCTTTTGCCTTTTTTACTTCATCTTCTTTTGAAATTATTTCTCCATCTATTTTCATATCAAGCAGTTTCTGTAATACTTCAGAAAATTTTCTTGATGGTTTGTAGCCCATTTTAATCAAATCATCGCCATTTATATTTAGCTGGATATTTTTGTAAATATTAAAATAATTTTTTACAATATACTCATAATTTTCACCCAATATTGCACCAACATACATAATCCCCTCATCTGTCAGCCCACTAAACAGTCTGCATATTTCAGACGGCTTGATATTACCATTTCTTTTTATCTTTATACTTACATTGTCTGCTTTCAAGGCATTTGCAATATAAAGTTTTTTTTCATTGTGGTTCAACTCAAACCTTTTGGCAAGCTCTTTCAAATCTTTATATTTTAAGTCACTAAACAACACGTAAAATCTACCTAAATAAGCGTTAATATTTTTACCGACTTGAAAGTTATACCAACTATAAATTTTTTCAAGGTTTTCAAATAATTCATACTTACTTTCATTCATGGCAATGTTTTTATTTAAAAATTGCAGTATATCGTAATCTTTCATCATCTCAACGGCATCAAGATAATTATCTTCACTGAGAATATACTTTAGCTCCACAAAAAGTCTTTGCCCGTATATTTTATCAAAAAGCCCCATATTAACCGCATGCTTTAGTAATTTTTTCGTATGAGGGCCAATTTCAAAACCGAACCTTACGGCAAAACGTATCGCTCTAAAACCTCTCGAAGGGTCATCCACAAAGCTAAGGTTGTGCAACACTCTTATTTTCTTATCTTTAATATCTCTCCTACCGCCAAAAAAATCCAAAAGAAGCCCAAATTCTGACTTATTAAGCTTCACAGCCATCGCATTAATAGTAAAATCTCTACGATAAAGATCATTTTTTATCGATGATGATTCAACTTCAGGTGCTGCCGCAGGAAAAGTGTAATACTCTGTCCTTGATGTGGCAAAATCAATCCTCAAATCATCCTTAAAAATCACCTGCGCCGTATCAAACTTTTTGTGGATAGCAATTTTTGCACCTTTTAAATCGGCATATTTTTTGGCAAATTTAGATGCACTCCCTTCAACCACTATATCTATATCAAAATTTTCATTCTTCATCAAAAGGTCTCTAACAAATCCACCTACCACGTAAACGTTTATGCCGTCCTTTTCAGCCAAATCTCCCAACTCTTCCAAGAGATTGTAATACTGCTCTGGGAGTCTGTCTTTTAATATATTCCTAACATTAACTTTTTTACTTAACATAAGGCTGTCTGCCCTGCTTTTCAAATATCTCGGGATTCTGCTTGTCTCCTCTTTCATAAGTCTTAAAAGGTCAGTACGTGTTATAACACCTACCAATTTACCTTTGTCAACAACGGGAATCAGTTTTTGATTTTTCTGCAACATAATATCTTCAACAACACTCAAACTATCGTCTAAGCCAACGGTTTCAAATTCAATCTGCATAATATTATTAACAGGTTCATCTTTCAGCCCATGTTTTATCCCTTGTAATATATCTTTCCTTGAAATAAGCCCTACCGCCTTATTGTCTTTGACAACAGGCATCATATTCAGGTTATATTTCATAAACAGATCTAAAGCATCATTAAATGTCTGAAAATAAGATACATATTTTACAGGGGAAGTCATTATATGTTTTGCAAGTTTTTGGGGCTTGATAATGTCCTTTATAAGCATTTTTAATTTTTCATAAGCCTCATTTAAAGTCAAATCCTTAATTATTGCACTTGAAGCTGACGGGTGTCCTCCTCCACCAAAACTCATTGCCACTTCTGAGGTATCTATATAATCGAGCCTGCTCCTTCCAACCAATAAAGTCCTATCTCCAAGCCTTACAAGCATAAAAAATACTTCGAGGTTTTCCATGTCCATAATTTTATTAGCCAAAATAGACACTTCAGGCACATACTCTTCAAAAGAAGCAAAGGAAACACCAATAGCAATACCATTTAAAATAAAAAGATTCATATTTATAATGAGCTCGTTTAAGATTACGAGCTGTTCTTTACTAAGCTCCCTTTTGATATATTGTCTAACCTTGGAAATATCTCCACCTTCGGACAGTAAAAAATGCACAGCCGAAATATCTTCAGGTGTAGTAGTATTAAAACTCAAAAAACCTGTATCCTCATAAATACCAAGCAAAAAAAGAGTTAACTCCTCTTTGGTCAATTTTATGCCGGATTTGTTTATTTCATTTACAAGTATAGAGGTTGTTGCCCCTATAACCTTTAACACCAAAAGATTATTCTCTATATCACACTCATTACCACTATGATGATCGTAAATATATACTTTTTCAGACAAATCGATTAACTTTTGTAGATAACCAAGCCTGCTTTTAAACTTACAATCAGTAATAACAAGCAATTCAATCTTTTCATCAAATTTTTCAACATCGCTTTCCGTCAAAATTTCAAAAGATTTTTCAAGTCCCGACTCATTCAAAAACTCTATTACAGTGGAGTCAACATTGTGCCCAAGAAAAATTTTATCGCAGCCATAAAATTTATATGCTGCATAACTACTTGCTATTGCATCAAAATCAGGGTTGTGGTGAGTAAGGACTATTTTCAACTTTTACCTCTATTCCTAAATCGAGGGTGAAATTGTGTTAATATCTCTCTCGTCTTGTTATCAGTAATATGAGTATATATTTCTGTAGTGGAAATATTTGAATGCCCCAATAATATCTGAATTGTCCTCAAATCTGCTCCATTTGTCAAAAGATGAGTTGCAAAAGAATGTCTTATCGTGTGGGGAGAAACTTTTTTTCTAATCCCCGCTCTCTCGCAAGCATCCCTCAATATATTAAAGCACATCACCCTTGATAACTTATTACCGTTTCTACTCAAAAAAAGATAACCCGTGTCCCTGCCTTTAACAAAATATGTATGCCTTATATTATAGTAGGAAGGTAAAATTTCAACAAGTTTATTGTAAAGGGGGACAATCCTTTGCTTATTCCCCTTACCTACGACCCTTACAAATCCACGCTTTGAATCTACATCACTTACTTTTATATTTAAAATCTCACTCACTCTGCACCCTGTGGAGTACAAAAACTCTATTAAAATCTTATTTCTATATTCGAGCGGGTCATTTGTATTAAAAATTGAAAGAATCTTATCAACTTCGTCAAAATTCAAAAATTTAGGTAACTTATCCCACCCCTTTGGCTTGCTGATAAAAGATATAGGGTTTTTGTCAATCAATCTTTCCTTAATCAAAAAATCAAAATAAGCAGAAAGCCCGGACAGACGTCTTAAAATCGTTTCTATGGAGTAACCGTCACTCTTTAATTTATTCATATAGTTAACTATATCTGTACTTTTCACCTGCATATTTTTATTGTTAAAGAAATCATAAAAGTGATTTATATCATTCAGATATGCCATCACTGTATTATCTGCCAGACCTAATTCATGAGAAAGGTAAAGTTTGAAATCGCCTATTTTATTATTCATACAGTATAATTTTTCACCGGTATATTCTAACACGTAATAAACTAAAATCAATACACTTTACATATCTAACAAAAAAATATAATAAAACAATAGATTTCATGGTAAAAACTCTATATAATTAAAGGCTATATGATTTTGTAACAAAGATAAATTGGAGAAAAAATGGACTTTAGAACTTACGCAAAAGAGAATATTGTAATTTTTGACGGCGCTATGGGGACAACAATTCAGACCTACGAGCTCTCAGAAGAGGACTTCGGTGGCTACCCCGGATGCAATGAATACTTAAATGTTTGCAATGAAAATATAATTTATGAAATTCATTCAAATTTTTTGAAGGCCGGTGCAAAGGTGTTGGAAACAAATACTTTTGGAGGCACAAGGCTTGTCCTCTCAGAATTTGGACTTGAGGATAGGGTATATGAGATAAATTTAAAAGGGGCGCAAATTGCAAGAAAAGCGGCTGACAAATTTGGCTGTTTTGTGGCTGGATCAATGGGCCCAGGGACTAAACTTCCAAGTCTTGGCCATATTTCTTACGATGACCTTTATCAAATGTACAAGGAACAAGCTAATGCACTTATTGATGGGGGTATCGACCTTTTTATAATAGAAACCTGCCAAGATATCCTGCAAGTAAAATCTGCCATTAACGCAGTATTTGACACAATGAATGAAAAATATATCGATTTACCCGTAATGGTTTCAGTCACATTGGAGCAAAACGGCACTATGCTTTTAGGCTCGGATATTTCCGCTGTCATTGCATCCCTTGCCGATTATTCAATTTTTTCACTTGGCATAAACTGCTCACTCGGGCCTGACATGATGGAGAGATTTTTGGCTGACTTTAGGGCAAATTTCAAATCCAAAATCTCTTGCATTCCAAACGCCGGATTACCCGAAACAATAAATGGTAAATTTGTTTATAACATGACTCCGGATAAAATGGCTGATATCATGTACGATTTAGTTAAAAAATATGACATAGATATAGTTGGCGGATGTTGTGGCACTACTTATGAACATATTAAAAAAATTAGTGAAAAATTAAAAACAATAACGCCTTCGGTAAAAGATGATAATTTTTCCGCAAAAGGCCTGGTATCAAGTCTTTACACAAGCACAAGCCTCACACAAGACCCACCGCCCACTCTTATCGGAGAAAGAGCAAATGCAAACGGGAGTAAGGCTTTTAGGGAACTATTGTTAAAAGATGATTTTGACGGGATGTTAAAGGTAGCAAAAGACCAAGAAGGTGCTTCACATCTGATTGATGTATGTGTAGCTTATGCCGGACGGGATGAAATTAAAGACATCTCAAAATTTGTATCGATGCTCAATCAAAAATTAATCGCTCCAATTGTAATAGACTCTACAGACCCCAATGCAATATTAGAATCATTAAAGAGGTATGCAGGCAAACCTGTAATTAACTCAATCAACCTTGAAGATGGTGGAGAAAAGCTTCATCAAATCTTGAAAATTGTAAAATATTTTCCTGCTGCAGTGATAGCTCTAACTATTGATGAAAAAGGTATGGCAATGGATGCAGAAAGTAAATTTAGCATTGCCAAAAGGATTTATGACATATGGGTAAACGAATACAACCTCAATCCTGAAGACTTAATATTTGACCCATTGACTTTCTCAATCGGCAGCGGCGATAAAACACTAACATATGCAGCTCTTGAAACCATTGAAGCGATTAAAATGATTAAACAAAACTTAAAAGGAGCAAAGACTGTCCTTGGGGTAAGTAACGTGTCTTTCGGACTTTCTGCCGACAGTAGGACAATTTTAAACTCCGTATTTTTATCAAGGGCTGTTAAGGCAGGGCTTGACATGGCAATTGTTCATGCAGTGAAAGTCATCCCTGAAACAAATATAAATCCAGAAGAATTAAAGTTATGCAATAATCTTATTGATGGTAAAGAAAAAGCCCTTGACCAATTTATAGAATATTTTTCCAAAAGGGAAGGTACTTTCAAGGATAAAAAGGTTGATGAAAACTTACCTGACGAAGAAAAAATAAAGTCAAAACTTATAAAAGGGGATTTAACTGAGCTTGAAAAGGTTTTGGACAACCTTCTATTAAAATACACACCTGTACATATCATAAACGAAATACTCATGCCCGCAATGCAACATGTAGGGGAGCTTTTCGGCAGCGGTAAAATGCTGCTTCCATTTGTATTGCAATCCGCTGAAGTAATGAAAAAATCTGTAAATTATCTTGAAAAATTTATGGAAAAAAATACCGCCGAAGTTAAAGGGAGGGTTGTCCTTGCAACAGTAAAAGGGGACGTGCACGATATAGGAAAAAACCTTGTTGATATAATATTAAGTAATAACGGTTATGAAGTATATAACCTTGGAATAAAGGTTGAAGTGCAGGATATGATTAAAAAAGCTCAGGAAGTAAACGCGGATGCAATTGGGATGAGCGGTCTTTTAGTCAAATCAACACTCATTATGAAAGAAAATCTTGAAGAGATAAGTAAGCATAACATGAATCTAAAAATCCTTTTAGGGGGAGCAGCCCTCACTGAAGGATATGTAGTAAATGAATGTGAGCCGATTATCCCTGGAGCAGTTTTCTATTGCAGGGATGCCTTCAATGCAATTACCTATCTTTCAGAAGAAAAAGTTACAGTTAGAAAAGCAAGTAAATCAAATAAAGATAAAAAATCTACTCTAAAATCAGAAAATACTCGTATCGATAGGACAGTTAATCTTAACATAAACCCGCCATTTATAGGCTATAGAAGTGTAGAGGATATAAAAATCAGAGAATTTAGCAACTATATAAATAAATATACACTATTTACCACAAGATGGGGCTTTAAGAAAAATAACATGACTGAAAGTGAATTCGATGAAGTTTTAAACACCACAAATGACACTTTTAATCAAATGTTAGAAACAGTAATTAGTGAAAACATTATAGTCCCTAAGGTTAGTTACGGATACTTTTACTGCAAGGCTGAAAATAATGCTTTAAAAATTTATGACGAATCAAAGTCAGAGATAGCAAAATTTGAATTTCCAAGACAGGCCAAAGAGCCGTATCTTTGTCTCTCAGACTATTTTAAAGATGATGAATTTGATATTTTACCTATGCAGGTAGTAACTATTGGTGAAAAAACAGTAGAGTTTTGCAAAAAGTTACACGATGAATCAAAATATAAAGATTATTTTCTTTATCACGGACTTTTTACAGAGATTACAGAGGCATTAGCAGAATATTGGCATCTTAAAATAAGAAAAGAGTTAAAGATTGATAATGAATATGATAAAAATATTGAATCAATCTTAAGGCAAAAGTATCAAGGTAAAAGATACAGCTTCGGCTATCCGTCATGTCCTGACTTACAAGGGAATGAAACTATAGGGAAGTTGTTAAATATGAAATCAATCGGCGTAAACCTTACGGAGACATTTTTGATGGTGCCTGAATTTTCCACAAGCGCAATTATTCTTTACAATCCTAACGCTGAATATTTTACGGAGTGAATATGTTTTTTAATAGAAAAAAGGTAGCATTAGCGCTGGGTAGTGGCTCGGCAAAAGGGCTTGCACATATTGGAGTAATCAACGCACTAAGTGAAAAAAAATATCAGATTGATGCCATTGCAGGTACAAGTATCGGAGCAGTTATTGGTGCTTACTACGCATTTGGCAAGCTTGAAGATTATAAAAATTATGTTTTATCATTGGACAAAAGGAAGGTATTCTCACTTTTTGACATAAACCTATTCCCTTCCAAAGGGCTTATGGATGGAGATAAAATTTGTAAATTTTTTATGTCTACATTAGGCGAACAAAACATAGAGGATGCTGATATTAAACTAATGATAGTCGCTACCGACCTTAATACAGGTGAGCCAGTAGTTTTTGAAAAAGGGAGTCTGATTGATGCGATTAGGGCAAGTATCTCTATCCCCGGTATATTTACCCCTGCAACAATTAATGGTAGCATATACGTTGATGGGGCAGTGAGTATGCCTTTACCAAATGAAGTTTTAAGGGAAAAAGGTTACAAGAGAATAGTTTCCATAAATCTTAACAAACATCTTTCAAATAATATTAATGGTGATTTGCCTAATATTGTTACAACATTTTACAAGTCTTCCAGCATTATGAATTATTATCAAACAAAATACTCATTGGAATGCCACCCACCTAAAATTTTAATAGAGCCTAACCTTAAAAATATAGGTATGTTTGACTATCACAAGGCAAAAATTATTATAGAAGAAGGGTACAGAGCAGCAATAAAAGTCATTTAGGGCGGTTAGCTCAGTTGGATAGAGCGTAGGTCTCCGGAACCTAAGGCCGGGAGTTCGATTCTCCCACCGCCCGTAAATTTTAATTTGAAAAGGGGGATTATAGTGAATACTCATCTTATCTTTTTTTCACCGACAGGCACAACAAAAACTATTCTTGAAAATATTGCAAAAGGGATAGGAAAACAGATAAAGATTTATGATACAACACCAGCCTACTCAAGAATAACTACAACTATTAAAGATGGTGTTGCAATATTTGGAGTGCCGGTATATGCCGGTAGAGTCCCTATAGTAGCGGCAGAAAGGATTAAAAATATAAAGGGGGATAAAACTCCTGCTGTTGCTGTCGTAGTGTATGGAAACAGAGAATATGAAGACGCTCTTGTTGAGCTGAAAGATTTGATTGAAGAAGCAGGATTTAAGGTTATAGCAGGCGGAGCTTTTATAGGTGAGCATTCTTATTCAAGCAATGAAAAGCCAATAGCCATTAACAGACCTGATGATAATGATAAACTTGCAGCTTTTAATTTTGGAAAAGAGATAACAAAAAAATTAGCACAAAATGATTTAAAAACTCCAAATATGAAAGGAAATATACCTTACAAAGAGCGCATAGGGATAAAAGGGGCAACCCCTTTAACAAAATTTGACATTTGTGAACTATGTGGCACTTGCAGTGCAGTCTGTCCGACAGATGCCATCACTATTAACAATAAAGTAATATCAGACAGTGAAAAATGTATAATGTGCTGCGCCTGTATAAAAAAATGTCCTAAAGAAGCCCGCTACATCGCCACAAAAGCCACCCTTGAGAGAATTGAAATGCTTTATAAAAACTGTCAGATAAGAAAGGAGCCTGAAATTTTTATTTAAAGTATAGATTTTTTCAACACTAATGGAGATTAGATGATCTTAGTTGCTGCTGCAGTAATTATTAAAAATGATAAGGTACTGTTAGCAAGAAGGAAAAAGGGACAACGACTTGAAAGCTTTTGGGAATTTCCTGGCGGTAAGGTTGAATATGGAGAAACATTACAACAATGCCTTGAAAGAGAGCTTTATGAGGAGCTTGGTATTATTGCCGAAGCGGGAAAAATCATAGCTGAAAGCACTTACAACTATAAAGATGAAACTGTAAATCTATTTGCTATTCTAACAAATATTAAAGAAGGAAATTTTAAATTAACCGTTCACGACAAAATTAAGTGGGTAAAAGCAGATGATTTAACAAAATATAATTTAGCCCCGGCAGATGTGCCAATTGCTCAAAAAATAATGGAAAACATAGAAAGTATCAAAAATACGATAAAAAAAGAATAATAGTTATATAGCTAACAGATTGGTAAAAAATAGATTTTTAACAGTTGACAAATAAGCAGAAAACTCCTATAAACCGCTGAAAACCAAACAGATAAGCTCTATCGCCCAAGTGGTGGAATTGGTAGACACGCAGGATTCAGGATCCTGTGGCTATAATAGGCTGTGGGGGTTCAAGTCCCCCCTTGGGCATATTAAATTCCATATTTTCAGCAAACTGGAAGGAAAATCTCAAATGTAGTCCCGCTTTCACTGCTTGAAAAGCAATGTATTGCGCCGTCGTGCTTTTTAAGTATTGAGTGAGCAAGTGATAGCCCTATCCCCTCACTACTTTCTTTAGTTGTATAAAAAGGGTCAAAAATCTTAGCCATATTTTCCTCTTTAATCCCACATCCACTGTCAGTTACAGAAATTTTAATATAGCTACCACTTATTAAGTCATATTTATTATTTTCTGACAAATTTATTCTTTCAGAGTCTATCACCAATTCTCCACCGTTAGGCATTGACTCCATTGCATTATCAATAATATTTTTGACAACCAATTCAATTTGCCCTCTGTCAAAGCTACAAGTTGTTGATGTCTGCATATTATTTTTTACATCATATTTCACATAATCAAGGATATCATAACAAATATTAGATACAACCGCTTCAATATTCTGTGGTATCTTTTTACTATAACCACCTTTAGAAAAGGTCAAAAGTTTACCTGTCAGCTTTCTCACTTCATCAATCAGATTTTCAACTTTTTCTAAAGTTTCTTTGGTTGCTGTTTCCTGAGTGTTAAGCTTTGCTATTGCGATATAGTTAAAAATACCTGTCATAAGATTATTAAAGTTGTGAGCAATACCTGCTGCCAAATAACCTAAGGAATCAAGTTTAGATACCAACTCAATCTTTTTTTGCATCTCTTTCAAATCTGTAACATCCCTTATAAACGCTACCAGTGTACCATCTGACATCCTTTTTGAATTAGACTGAATGGTAGCAACAGAGCCATCAGCTCTTCTTATCTGTCTTTCGGAAATTACGGATTCTCCTTTTTCCAAAAGGTCATATCTCAAAGGCCTTTCCTTTAGAGATTCTTCAGTAAAAAGTATTGAAATATTTTTATTTAAAATATCTTTTGCAGAATAACCGGTTATCTCTTCAGCTTTATCATTTACGTAAATAATATTCCCTTTTGGGTCTCCCATCAAAAAACATTCAGGTGCCAAATCTATTATTGTTTTGAAATTATTTTTATTATCTGCCATTGCCGCTTTTGTCGACTCAATATCTGTAATATCGGTTGCAAGCCCGATTACTCCCGTCTGCCCGACGTTATCCTCAATATAGGGAGAAAAAATAACGTCAAAACACAAATCATTAACTTTAATTTTCTTCTTTACTGTTTCCCCTTGAAGTGCAATTTTAACTGATTTAACTATATCAGGATAGTCTTTATAGACATCATAGACTGAAAGACCAACAATCTCACCTGCCTTAAGTCCCAGCCTTTTTAAAGCCAAACCCTCAGAAAGCACAAACTTACCATCTAAATCTATAAGGAAAATTACGCCATGAATATTTTTTAAAATAAAACTCAGTTGTTCTTTCATATAATAAACTATTGTAATTTTAATTGTTATACAAGACTTTTTTAGTTAATATTTACAAAGAAGGATAATTTTAGTTTACAACTTTGCTTGACTAAAACAAGGCTGTATATTATGGATTAGAAAAAATAACTCTTGTATAAAGGAAAATACAGATGATTGATTTACATACACATTCAACCTACTCTGACGGAACTTTTACCCCAGAAAAATTATGTAGACTTGCAGAGACTAAAAACATAAAAATATTGGCACTGACTGACCATGATACTATAGACGGCATTGATGACTTTTTATGCTGTGAATCTAATCTTAAAAAAATACCGGGTGTTGAAATAAGCCTTGAAATTAAAAATGGAACTTTTCATATGTTGGGCTTGTTCGTTAATCACAAATACGGACCATTAAGAGAAAATCTGAGCAGGCTAAAAACTTATCGTAAGCAGAGAAATGAAAAAATATTAAACAAGCTATCTGATTTTTTTCATGAAAAGATAACACAAGAGCAGATATCACATGATAACAAAGGGGAGTTAGGACGTCCGCATATTGCCAAATTCCTAGTAAAAAAAGGTATAGTATCATCTGTTGAAGAAGCATTTGAAAAATATTTAGCAAAAGGAAAGCCTTTTTACGAAAGCAAAGAAAAGCTCAATACTGACGACGCTATCAAATTAATTATTGAATCAGGTGGAATCCCGGTAATTGCACATCCGATAACTTTGGGGCTTGATAATGAAAAGTTTGACACCTTTATAAGACAATTAGTGGACTTAGGATTAAAAGGGATAGAAGCGATATGTCCGCTGCATTCAAAAGAGGATTGCAAACATTATATAGAAATTGCCAAAAAGTATGACTTGCTTGTTACAGGCGGGAGCGACTTCCACGGAGATAATAAGGACAATGTTACCCTTGGCAATTTAGGTAGTTGTACGTTACCAGCAGAATACCTTAATAAGATTGAAAAAATAAAAGGCAGGTAACCCTGCCTTTTAACTTTCTATATATTTTTCAATATTGTCTCTCATAACCCATATTCCACAAGGGCAGACACCGGCACAAATACCACACCCAATACATTTATTAGAATCACTTAAATATTCAAAGTTGCCATCAGATTTCTCTATCCTGCTAATTGCCTGCTCGGGGCAAACTTCTTCACAGAAATGACAATCACGACAAAAACCGCAACTCATACACCTTTTTGTTTCATCCTCTGTCTGCATTTTAGAAACAGCCTGAGCATTCATAGGGTGATAATACTCATTTTTTACTTTATCCTGAGGTATCTTAGGTGCTTTCTCAAATTTGCTGAGCGCTATCCCTTTAAACATTCTATCTATATTTAAGGCTACCTTTCTGCCGTCACCAAGTGCATGGGTAAAAAGACCCAATTTTATTGCATCCCCCGGCACAAATATCTTTGGATTAACAGTTGACTGTAAATATTCATTGATTAACACTCTTCCCTTCTCATCCAGGTATTCCCTTTCAAGCATTGAGAAATCAGGCCTGTCCCCGATAGACACAATAACGGTATCTGCAGGTATCAAAGTGCCATCTTTCAGCACGACCCCTTTATCAGTGATCTTTTCGGTAAAGCAAGGCCATAATATTTCAGCGCCTAATTTTTTGGCATGCTCAATCTCTTTTTCAAAAGCAGCAGGTTTTTGAATATCAATAGCTACAACTTTTTCTGCACCCATTTCATAAGCACCAATCACCACATCCATCCCGGCATTGCCCGCACCGATTACCACAACATTTTTTCCAACTTTTGGTTTTTCACCTTTATTTATTGCCTTTAAGAAATCAAGCCCTTTGACAAGCCTCTCACTCCCTTCAACAGGCAAAACAATCGGATTATGAGCCCCCACAGCCAAGACTATTGCGTCAAACTCTTTATCAAGCTCTCTTAACTTTTTCTTGTCAACGTTAACATTTGTATGTGCCACTACTCCCGTATCAAGCACCCTTTGAATCTCAGTCTCAAGAATCTTTCTATCGAGTCTTTCTTCGGGAATAACCTGCATTAACTTACCGCCAAGCACACTATCTTTTTCAAATACTTCAACATGATATCCCATAAGTCTTAACTGATATGCACATGCAAGACCTGATGCACCTGACCCAATTACTGCAACCTTTTCATCCTTAGTAGTTTCACATTTTTTAGCTTTAATTTCAGCACTCAATAGTCCTAATTCTTTAATTCTTACAGGCAAATCTACATACAATCTTGTACACTCATCCATGCAAAGGTTTGGACATACCTGCCCACAAACTGATGCAGGAAAAGGACTATAATCAAGCACTAACTCTAAAGCCTCTTTAACTTTATCCTGTCTAAGCAAAGAAATCCTTTTTTGAGTGGGGATATACGTAGGGCAGTTATATTCACAAGGTGCTGAATAATTGGCATTTAACCATTCAGGGTATCTTAACCTTAAATCTTTCCTTTCAACAAATTCAGCAACTTCATAGTTATCATAAAGTAAATCTCCGAATATACCACCTTCAACCCACTTATTTTTTCTAAATTCATTAATTGCCATCAAAGACTTAGTGGTTCTTTCTTCATATGTCTTTGCTACAATTTTTTTCCAATCTTTTCTTTTAGAAATTTTACCAAGTGCCCCTGGCCTTTCAATTTTCTCTAAAAATATAGGCAGATTTTTATCCAAAAACTCCCAGTCATCATCAGTCAAATCCATTAACCAAACATCATCTGATAAATCCTTCACATTCCCCCTAACATAAATCGTCCCGCCTACCATACCAACACAACTTCTGTATCCAAGAACAGAATCCATATCCTCACAGTCATATCCGCATACAACTGCTATCCCACCACCCATAAATTCAAAGCTAAAAGAACCGGTATTTTTTAATACCCAAAATTCAGGTCTTGGAAACTTCGGGTCATATTTCATCATAGCACCTGAGCGAGTGCCGACGCGCCCACCTATAAAAATTTTACCGGTTGCAGCGCAATGAGCTGTGGTATCGCCTCCATCACCTTTAACAATAATTTCGGCTCCGGCATTAAGCCAGCCGACATCTGCCGGAGCTGGACCATCCACAATAATCGTAGTCCCCTGCATCCCCATCGAACCAACTCTCTGACCCGGATTTTTGACTACAAATTTTAATGGTTTCCCATCTTTTGACCACAACGGCCCACCAATGTCATGCTGGCCGCAGCCATCCACAACTATTTCATTAATCCCTTTATCCAAAGCTTGATATATTTCTTGCAAAAGAGTTTGTGTAGAAATCCTTTTGCCATTTCTTATCCCTTCAATATAAATCTTCTTACTCATCACAATCCCCCAAGTTAACAAGCATAATTTATATCTAATCTTTCAGCTACAGACTTATCTGTGGAGATAAGTGCATCAGATCTGCCCACAGGCAAAGAGCTGTTACCTACAGGTGCCATCAATTTTTTAAGCTCATGGTCAACTGCGATAAAGTAATTTACAATATTTTCAGCGACTTTATCTATATCGAGCCTTTTAACAAGTGTCGGATTTTGAGTACATATACCTACCGGACAAAGCCCTGTATTGCATGCATTACATTTGCCCATATCATTGCCTACACAGCCTGCCAATTGGAGCATAAGTTTGCCGGTAAATATCCCGTTTGCACCGAGGCAAATCATTTTAAAAGCATCCGCTGCCAAGTTCCAATTCTTACCCATTCCACCTGCTGCCCAAAGAGGTATCTGCCCTTGTTTACCTTGGTGAAGTGCAGC
Organism: Deferrivibrio essentukiensis; assembly: GCF_020480685.1. Taxonomy (NCBI): domain Bacteria; kingdom Pseudomonadati; phylum Deferribacterota; class Deferribacteres; order Deferribacterales; family Deferrivibrionaceae; genus Deferrivibrio; species Deferrivibrio essentukiensis. The sequence continues at coordinate 33,759 of NZ_JAJAFU010000006.1, read as the reverse complement.
TTTGTAGCAGTCTCTTAACTTTGAAACAATCGGATGACCGGTATGATCAAGGGATATTTCATGAGCGGCACCGGTACCACCATCTATACCGTCAAGAAAGAATCCTCCTACGATATTATACGGGTCTCGTAATAAGTTATTGTAAACTGAAACACTTGTAGCACTTGCTGCCACCTTTATCGCAACAGGCACCCTAAATTTAAATGCTGCATTAAAAGATAAAAACATCTTTTGAACACTTTCCTCTATGGAATAAAGCCCCTGATGATTTGGAGGGCTCAAAAGGTCTGCTTTTGGCACACCCCTAATTTCCTGAATATGCTTGGCTACTTTTTTTGCCATCAAAAGTCCGCCGTCGCCCGGTTTTGCACCTTGACCTATTTTTATAAGCACACCTGCAGGATCTTCCACCATATGAGGCATAGCATTTACAATTCTGTTCCACCCAAAGTGACCTGAGGCTATTTGCAAAATAATATATTTCAAAAATCTTGATTTTAGAAGCCTGACAGGGACTCCACCTTCACCTGAGCACATCCTGATAGGGATGCCAACCTCTTCATTTAGATATGCCGTAGCTATGGCAAGAGCTTCCCACATCCTCCAAGAAAGCGCTCCAATAGACATATCTCCAATAATAATCGGATAAATCCATCTAACCGGCGGGAGATTATTTTTTAATACCAGTCTCCCACAGCTGTCAACCTCAAGAGGAATCTCATTCGGAGCAAGCACTCTTCCAAAGGGTGCTCTCATGTCAAAAGTATGCCTCTGCGCATCTAATGATGGGTCAGTCATCTGAGAAATTCTACCCACTTTGATTTTATCCAATGTCCTGCCATCAGTTTCAAGATTTGAGCGACCTCCCCTTTTAAATGGGTCGGCAACAGTTGCCCTATATTTTGCCTGAAATCTATGATCGGAGTTTCTGACAGGCTTAATGGCATCATTAGGGCACACCTTTTCACAAATCCCACAACCTCTGCAAAAATTATATTCACTTATAACCTGCTTGATTACAGGTATCGTCTGAAAATATACCTTTGGATTAGGCGTAATATCTTCGCTTACTACTTTTCTTCTTTTCTCTACCTTTGCTTCAATAGCCTGAAACGGGCAGGAAGCAACACACTTGCCACACAAAGTACATCTGTCGTGTTTATAATCTATTTGCCAAAACAAATCATCTTTTGCCAGTTGATTAACTTTTACTGTTGCCATCTTACTACCTCCAGCTCATCATTAATCACAACCATCTCCCTCTCCCCGGGGTAAATATCATCCTGCCAGTCACGATTAGGCAGAATATCATTAATTCCTGTAACCTCAGAAGTTATAACCACGGTATTCTCATCTCTGCCTACCACAACTGGTCTTAATTTTTTTGAGTCACAACAAGTAAATAGTGTTCCATCAGGCAAAACGCCAATAATGGTATTTGGTCCATTTATTTCCAAATGAGCAAGACTAGCCCTGATATTTGCAAGTATGTGTCCGTCTTCCCGTTGAGAGAGCTCTTCAAAAGGGATAGGAGTTATTGTGTGTTTATAATAAATTAAAGGCCACTTAAGTTTCTTATGCACATAATGTAAAGTATATAAAAAGCACTGAGAGTCAGACTCAAAACCTATGTAACCTTTATAAAGCTTCTTTTGTAAGTTTTTATTTTTCTCGTAAAATGTGTTTTCACCATTAGCAAGTGCTGTGTAACCCTGAAGAAAAAACGGGTGTGCCGCATACCTTACAATATCATAATTTGTATTTTGCCTACACTGAGCAGTAATAATCTTAGCCTTAAAGTAGTCGTTTTCTTCCCAAAGATTAAAATATTCGCCAATATCTGACGGGTCTCCAATCTCTTTAAGGGTCAAAATATCAGGCCAAAATGAATAAACGTAACCAAGGTCATGATTTTCCAGCTCATGTCTGATTGCAAGACGCATATCTACTAAAAGTTCTTCTTTCTCTTCCTGAGGAGCATAATTGTATAATTTTGGGTACTGATACACTTGAAATACGTAGTTTGGCATCGGCTCAATCTTAAGCCCAGGCTTTGGAAATACTTGAGGAGCCCACTGAAAAAGCCTTACAAAACCTTTTCTATGTAATATATCTTCAGCTACCTTTATCCCTTCATCAGTGCAAGCCATTGACAAGATAGGAAGCCCCTTATAGCCTTCAAACACTCCTCCCAAATCTTGCATTATCATAGCAAAACCGGAGTTATCATGCCCTTTCTGTTGAGACCTCATTAATCTTAAGGCTACAGAAGGGTGTACATACTCTTTAGATTTTATTGCTCCAATTCGACACATCGAGAACCTCCTTGTATTTTGTATACAATCTTATATTATAAGACAAAATAAACGCCAAGCCTAATTTTATTAGGCATAATAAGTTTTATTCTTTCGATTTTTAGTATAAATTTTATCTCCCCATAATAATCACTGTTATATAAATAACTTATAACAACCAAAACAAATTTTACCCCTCTAATCTTAGTTTTACTTGAAATTAAAAAGATATCGGGTAGTATTTAACAAGCAGTAATCTAAAAAATAAAGGGGTGTCCTATATGTACCACAAAGAGCCTGTTAATTCAGGATTAAATGGATTAGATAAAGTTATTGAATTCTTAAGATATGGAGACAATGTAGTTTGGCAGATAACAAGCATAAACGAATATAAATATTTTGCTGAGAAATTTGCTAAAAAATTAGCAGAAACATCAAACAATGCCACATATATAAATTTTTCTAACAAACAACCACTTTTCAGCAAAGAAACTATGAAAAAGGTCAACATATTCAAACCAAGAACTGAAAGTTTTGAATCATTTACTATCGATATTTACAGGTTAATCGAATACAGTAAAAAAGAGACTTTCTATGTTTTTGACTGTCTTTCAGACTTGGTTGACCTTTGGGCTGCAGACTGGATGATAGCAAATTTCTTCAAACTGATTTGCCCATTGTTATACTTAAAAGAAACCGTAGCCTATTTTTCAATTTATAGAAACTTTCACTCACACACTACGGTTATGGAATTAAAATCCACCACCCAAATATTTATAGATGTGTACCAATTTAATGGAGTATACTATGTTCACCCTATAAAAGTTTTTGAAAGAAGTTCTCCACAAATGTTTTTACCGCATAAAATTCTCAATGAGGACAATTTTGAACCAGTCATAAATAGCTTCGAAGCCTCCACTATCTTTTCTTCTAACTGTTATTTATCTGACGTTGAATATACAAAAATCCCTGACGCATGGGAACGCCTTTTTAAAACTGCAAGAAAAATATCACTTTCAAAAGATAAGGATTTAAAAGAAAATATTCTCACCAAGATTTTTAATGTAATGTTTTCAAAAGATAAGAAGATTGTAGAGCTATTGAAAAAATACCTTACCATCAATGATGTTTTATTAATAAAAAACAGAATGATTGGTACCGGATTTATTGGCGGCAAAGCTGTAGGAATGATTTTGGCAAGAAAAATTTTAGAAACAGATTACCCTAAATTTGCACTATACAACGAGCTACACGATTCTTTTTTTATAGGCTCGGATGTTTTTTATGAATATATTATTTATAATGGATGGTGGGATATATTTGTATCTCAAAAAACAGAAGAAGGATATTTCCCTTTCGGAGAAAAACTGGAAAGGCTCTTCTTAAAAGGGGAGTTTCCTCCTCACATTTTAGATAAGTTTATATGGATGCTATCATATTACGGTCAGTACCCCATTGTCATAAGATCAAGCAGTCTATTAGAAGACGGTTTTGGAAATGCTTTTGCAGGAAAATATGAAAGCTTTTTCTCTTGCACTTCAGGGTCGCCCAAAAGAAGGTTAGAAGACTTTCTAATTCTACTGAAAAAAGTCTACTCAAGTGTAATGACAAAAGAAGCTCTTGCATACAGAAAAGAAAGAGGATTGGACAAGGTAGAAGAAACAATGTCAGTACTTGTACAAAGAGTATCGGGGTCATTTCATGAAAATTTATTTTTTCCTGATATGGCAGGAGTAGGCTTATCTTATAACACATACGTATGGCACCCTGATATTGACCCTAATGATGGTATGCTCAGGGTTGTTTGTGGACTTGGAACAAGAGCAGTTAACACAAATGCCGAAGATTACTCAAAATTAATTTCTCTTACTTGTCCAACACTTTCTATACATTCTAATATAGATGAAATTAGAAAATATTCTCAAAAAGATGCTGATGTATTAGAAATAAATAAAATTACAAAATCACATTACCCTCTTTTCAAATTAATTAATAGCCTTAGTAATGAGGCAAGGTATTTCTTAACATCAAGAGACTACAAAACAGAAAATATTTTAAATGAAAGGGGTAAAAAAGACAAAGTCTACTATATAAGTTTTGAAAAACTATTAGCTGAAACAGATTTTGCTTCCACAATGAAAAAAGTCTTAAAAACTGTCGAAAAAGCCTATGGAAATCCTGTAGATATGGAATATACAGTAAATTTCTTTAAAAATAACACATTTAGAATAAATATTGTTCAGTGTAGACCGCTGCAGTCAAAAAGTTTAGGCGGTCATAACCTAAATACAGATTTTATAAAAAAACTAACACCTATTCTGAAAATTGAAGGAAATTTTATGGGAGGAAGTATCTTCTATAAGTTAGATAAAATGATATATCTATCTGAAGAAAATTATAAACTTCTTAACAACAACGAAAGATATGCTCTATCAAGATACATTGGTGAACTAAACAATAACATACCCAAAAATGAAAAAATAGCACTAGTTTTGCCTGGAAGAATAGGCACCACCACTCCATCTTTGGGTATGCCAATAGCCTTTTCAGAATTAAATAAAATGCAGGTTTTAGTAGAGATGGGATTTTCAGACTCTGAATTAGCTCCTGAGCTATCATTTGGGACACATTTTTTTCAAGACCTTGTAGAAACAGGTATATTCTATATGGTAGTATACCCTAAAAAATCATTGATAAATTTTGAGCAAATATCAAAATTAAAATCTACCAATGCTCATCAAAACAAAAACTTTGCAGATATTCTCGATATTTACGATCTAAAAGATCAGAACATATTTGTTTTTTCCGACATAAAGTCACAAGTCGCCGGATTTTTCAAACAAAATGGAGAGGAATAAAATCCTCTCCAAAAATTGATTCTATTTAAATTACTCCTAACATAAGCATTGCATCAGCTACTTTTTTAAATCCTGAAATATTTGCTCCTACCACATAGTTACCTTTATAGCCAAATTCCTCTGCTGTTTCATTACAAGTATTAAATATATTAACCATAATCTGCTTTAACCTTTGCTCGGTATATTCAAATGTCCACTTATCTCTTCCGGCATTTTGCTGCATTTCAAGACCAGATGTAGCAACACCACCAGCGTTAGCAGCCTTACCAGGTCCAAAAGATACATTATTATTTATAAATACATCAACAGCTTCCGGAGTACATGGCATATTTGCACCTTCTCCTACTGCTATACAACCGTTTTTGACTAATAACTTAGCATCTTCACCATTAAGTTCATTTTGGGTAGCAGAAGGCATAGCTACTTGACAAGGTATTTCCCAAATATTTCCATTTTCTTTATAAACAGCATCTTTATGATAGTTTACGTAATCTCTAATTCTTCTTCTCTCAATCTCTTTTAATTGCTTTAGCAACTCTAAATCTATTCCTTTTTTATCATAAACATATCCACTGGAATCAGAAACTGCTACAACCTTACCACCAAGCTGGTGAATCTTCTCAGTAGTATAAATTGCAACATTACCTGAGCCAGACACTACACATGTTTTACCTTCAAAAGACTCTCCCCTTGCTTTTAACATTTCATCCGTAAAAAATACCGCACCATAACCGGTTGCTTCAGTCCTAACCAAAGAACCTCCAAAACTTAAACCTTTACCAGTCAAAACACCAGCTTCATACTTATTTGTAATTCTTTTATACTGACCGAAAAGATATCCAATCTCTCTTCCACCAACACCTATATCACCAGCGGGTACATCGGTATGCTCACCAATATGTCTGTAAAGCTCTGTCATAAAACTTTGGCAAAATTTCATAATTTCATTATCAGACTTACCTTTAGGGTTAAAATCTGAGCCACCTTTTCCACCACCCATCATAAGACCTGTGAGTGAGTTTTTGAAAATTTGCTCGAACCCTAAAAATTTAATAATACCAAGATAAACTGATTCATGAAAACGAAGACCGCCTTTATATGGCCCCAAAGCACTATTAAATTCAACCCTGAAACCCCTATTTACCTGTATAGCACCTTTATCATCTACCCATGGTACTCTAAACATGACTACTCTTTCAGGCTCAACAATCCTTTCAACAATTCTGTTTTCAAGATATACAGGATACTTATCCAACAAAGGCACTATAGATTCCAATACTTCATAGACTGCCTGGTGAAACTCTTTCTCAGCAGGATTTTTTGCTACAACATTTTGATAAATCTGCTCAATTCTACCTCTTACGTTCTCCATAGGTCACCCCCCGATATAATTTAAAGAAAAAAACACTGCCTTTATTTATAAGATTTTTTAAACATAATCAATATTTTTTTAACAAAACATAACGAACAAACCTTATAATATTATTTAAACATCTCTTTACCTTTTACTGTCAAACTTAACATATTGACAACAATAACTTTTTAATCCCTATTTTATTTAATGACAAATTATCCTAAAAAATAACAAAATAAGACAACTATTAATTTTTAACTAATATTAATAATCCCAAAAAAATAAGAACCATCCCAATAATACTAAAAATGGCAGGAGATTCACCTAAAACAGTTATCCCCAGAAATGTTGCTGTCAAAGGCTCTGCCAGAGAAAGGGTAGCAGTTTCGGAAACTTTAATTAACTTTAGACCTCTCGCGAACAGAAAATATGACACAGCCGTAGCAAATACTCCTAAATGAATCACAACTACCATCCCTTTTAAAGAAAATATCGGCGATAAATCATTAAAAAATAGGACCGGTGATAAAAACAGCGCTCCACCTAAAAAAAGAACTCCCATTACTGCATTCGCACTGTGCTCTCTCAAAAGCTCCTTACTCGACAATGTATAAAGGGTATAAGAAAGTCCTGCACCAAGACAAAGCATTATACCTGTTATATTAAACTTCGTTTCACCCTGTATCATTTCAAGACCTATAAAAACTATTCCCAATACACCTGATAAAGTAGAAATTAGCCAAACTCTGCCTAACTTTTCTCTATAAATTACTTTAGAAAGTATCCCGGCAAATATAGGAGCACTACCTATCCCAACCATCGTCCCCACAGCAACTCCGGCCTCCTTTACCCCGTAAAAAAAGCTTAACTGATATAGAGCAACAGTCACTATGCCAAGAAAAGTAATTTTAAGATTCCATTTTGACGAGCTTGGAAAGTCTTTTCTGATTATTGCATAAGCAAATAATATAATCCCGCCAAGCAATATTCTAAACGCACCAATTACGGATGATGATAATCCAACAGGTGCAATCCCTTGAGAAGTCCCCGTCGTCCCCCACAACATTGCTGCTAAAATTACTAATAAATAACCTTTATTCATAAATCCTCTTCCCCTGTATGTTACATAAAACAGCTTTAATGTCAAATACAATAAAAATATAATTGATTAAATATACTGATTTTGTTATCTAAAATAAAACATATCTGAGAGGTATAAAATGGCAAAATTTAAAATATTAATCACAGACAACATTGCTCAAGAAGGTCTGGACATTCTTGATAGGGAAGAAAGTGTAGAGTATGAAATAAAACCGGGCATTACAAATGAAGATTTAAAGCCTATTATCGGTAATTACGATGCGGTAATCACAAGGAGTGGTACAACCGTTACCGAAGATTTAATTGAAAATCCCGGTAAACTAAAAATCATAGGACGTGCAGGAGTAGGTCTTGACAACGTAGATATCGAAGCTGCGAGCAAAAAAGGGATTATTGTTATGAATGCCCCCACAGGAAATACTTTAGCAGCAACCGAGCTTACAATGGGGATGATGCTTGCTGCTGCAAGAAAGATACCTCTTGCAAATAATTCACTAAAAAACAAAGAATGGGATAGAAAAAGATTTATGGGAATACAGCTTTACAACAAGACATTGGGAATAGTCGGGCTTGGTCGTATTGGCAGTAATGTTGCAATCAGAGCAAAAAGCTTCGGGATGAAGGTAATAGCTTACGACCCATATATCAAAAAGTCAAAGGCTGAATCTCTTGGCGTAAAACTGTATGACAATCTTGAGGATTTGTTAAAACAGGTTGATATAATCACTTTTCACACACCACTTACAAACGAAACCCACAATATGATTACAGAGCATCATATCAATTTGATGAAAGACGGAGTAATTATAGTAAACTGCGCAAGAGGAGGAATTGTAAATGAAAATGACCTCTACAATGCAGTAAAAAATGGCAAAGTTTTTTCTGCTGCAGTTGATGTTTTTGAAGAAGAACCTGCTACCGAAAACAAACTTTTGACACTCGACAATATTTTTGTAACCCCCCACATAGGAGCCAACACCCACGAAGGCCAGAAAGGGGTTGCTGTAATAATTTGCGAACAAATCATAAATGCCCTTCATGGAAAATCTTACATAAATGCTGTCAATATACCTTTTATGAAATCTCAGCTACCTGAAGAGCTACAAAATTATTTTGACATTGCCGAAAAAATGGCAAAATTGTCTGCTCAAATAATAAAAGGAAGACCAGAAGAAATTAAGATAACTCTTGTAGGGAAAAAATTTGAAGATGACGTATGCGAAAGGACCTTTGATGTTCCATTTTCATATCAGCCTTATACTGTTGCAGCTTTGAAAGGTTTTCTTGAAGTATCCCTTAAAGAGACAATCTCTTACATAAATGCTTCATATTTTGCCAAAGACAGAAATATTACAGTCAGTGAAATAAAAACAGATGTATACAGAAAATATAATGACATTGTTGTACTTAACATAAAAACAGACCAGCAGGAGCTTGTAATCGGAGGTACAGTCTTTTCAGATAATGTAGGCAGAATTATTTTTATCGATGACTTCAGGATTGACGTTATACCTGCAGGCACTCTTCTATATTTTAGAAACGTCGACAGACCAGGTGTAATAGGAAAAGTTGGAACAATACTTGGGGAAAACGATATAAATATTGCGGGTTTTGAACTTTCCAGACAAAAAGGTGGTAATGCAATGGCGTTTGTGTCAGTAGACAACAAAATACCAAAACCTGTAATAGATAAAATAATAGCAATTGATGGGATGATTGAGGCTAAAGTGGTTGAAATCTAATGCTTTTTACTTACGAAATTCAAACAGGCAACAGAGCTGAGCTTGTTGATATTACTTATCTTGTAAATAATGCACTAAAAAAAGCGGGGGTAAAAGACGGCTTTTGCATCGTCTTTACCCCTCACACCACCTGTGCGATAACCATCAACGAAAATGCCGACCCGGATGTAAAAACAGACATACTGAAATTTTTAAATGAAAAAATCCCGCAAAACTACAAATTTAGTCATTTTGAAGGAAACTCAGATGCCCATCTGAAATCATCATTAATTGGTTGCGAACAAAATATTATCATTGAAAACAATGAACTTCTCCTCGGAACATGGCAGGGAGTTTTATTCTGTGAGTTTGACGGCCCGAGGAAAAGAAAAATTTACATAAAATTTATTTGATTTTTCATAGTTTTATGATACAATTTGTCTATGAAAAGATATTTTTTTGTTCTCCTTATATTGCTCTTGACTGCTGCAGCTTATGCAGACCATGCCGGATTAAAGGTAGGGGTATGGAATAACCCACCATTATCAATAATTAATGAAGATAAGGTTTCAGGACTTGCTCCGGATTTGTTTAAGCATATAGCAGAAGCTGAAGGTATAGATTATCAGTTTATAGTCGACACGTGGGATTCTCTTTATGAAAAAATTCAGACCGGCGAAATAGATGTGCTGCTGCCAATAGGATATTCGAAAAACAGGTTGTCTATTATGGACTTTTCAGATGAGCCTATTTTTACAAACTGGGGGCAAATAATCACCAATAAAAATGCACAAATAAAATCCATAATAGACCTCAAAGATAAAAAAATAGCCGTAAAAAAGAATGATATTTTTTATGTAGGAGAAAATGGGTTAAAAGATATACTAACATCTTTTCATTTAAGTGTGACTTTTGATGACTCCCATGTAAGCTATCCTGAAATTGCAAAAGTGGTAGCTGAAGGCAATGCTGATGCAGGACTTATAAGCAGAATATACTCCCCTTATATAAAAGACTCAGATATAGAAACAACCAATATAGTCTTAAAACCGATAAACGTACACTTTGCCTTTTCAAAAAATATAGATAAAAATATTGCAGAAAAAATCAATAACAGGCTTAAAAACCTTAAAAGTAACCCAGATTCATTTTATTATGAAAGGTTAAATACCCTTTTTGAACACACAAGTAAAATCAATCAAAAAATATTAAAAATCCTCTATATTCTGGTATTTGTTATATTAATTGCTTTTATAATAATTATTTTATCAAGAATTCAGGTAAAAATAAAAACAAAAGAGCTTAGAGATACCACCAGAATGGCAAATGAATACGCTCACAAACTTAAAACCTTTATCAGCTCAATGCCTGAAGTAGCCTTCGTCCTTGATAGTAATGGGAAATATGTTGAAATATTTACTGAAAATGAAGCTCTGCTTTATGCAAAAAAAGAAGATTTGCTCGGAAAATATATTACAGATATTCTGCCACCGGAAACTGCAAAACTGGCAATGATGGGAATATCTGAGAGCATTAAAAATAAAAAAACCGTCGAATTTGAGTATGAGCTTGATGTGATTGGTGGTAAAAAAACATTTATCGGAAAAATGTCCCCTATTGAAAAGTTTGATGAGAATGACTACGTCCTGTTTTTGGCAATAGACATTACTAAAATCAAATCCCTTGAAAGTGAACTTAAACGCTCAAAAGACAGGCTGCAAATCATATTGAAATCAATTGCCGATGCAGTTGTGGTGGTGGATTTGCAGAAAAAAATTACCTTTGTAAACAGGACATGTGAGAAGATACTTGAAAAAAGTGAACATGAGCTATTAGGAAAGGATTTTTTTGAGGAATTTGACCTGAAAACAGTTCAAAATAAAAACTATGTTGTTCCTTTTGAAGAAATTTTTCATAAAGGGCTTATGGGTAAAGTAATAGTAAACTGCATTCTGACAAACAAAAACGGCAAAAGATTTAATATTGAAGACAGTGTAGCGCCACTGTATGATATAGACAGTAAAATTATTGGCGCTGTATTCATCTTTTCAGATGTAACTGAAAAGATGAAACTTGAAGCAGAAATAATTAAAAATCAACATCTTGAATCACTTGGAAGAATAGCTGGCGGAATAGCTCACGATTTTAACAATTATTTAGCAGCCATAAGCAGTTATGTGAGCATTTGTAAAATAAGTGGTGAAAAACCTGATGAAAGCAAATTAAACTCTTTAGAAAACATTTTAAAAAGGGCCACAGCGCTTACAAAACAGCTTCTTACATTTTCGAAAGGGGGGACACCGGTCATAAAACCAGCAAACATTGTCTATCTTATTGAAGAAACAGTAAAATTTATTCTCACCGGTACTTCTGTAAATCTTACTTTAAAAATGGAAGAAAATCTTCCTCTTGCGCTGATTGATTACGACCAGATTTCGCAGGTAATTTCAAATATTGTAATCAATGCAAGAGATGCCATGAACAATAAAGGGAAATTAGACATTTCCGTCAGCAAAACAACTCTCCCCTCACTTAATTCATATAATCTTGATGAGGGGGACTACATCCTCATATCTATCAGAGACCATGGTCCGGGGATACCTGAAGATATCAAAGATAAAATCTTTGAACCTTTTTTTACTACAAAAGCTGATGGCAATGGTCTTGGGCTTGCTACCTCAGTCTCAATCATAAAAAAGCACGGAGGAAGAATTTCCGTTTATTCCGAAGAAGGAAAAGGTGCAGAATTTGTTATATTTATCAAAGCTTCCTTTCAATCTTCAAATGAAGAAGATAACACTTCCCAAAAAGTTATCAAAAATAATTATAACTTAAATATTTTATATATGGATGATGAGGAATATCTGAGAGATTCTTTAAGTATGCTCCTTGACACTCTTGGCTGCAGAGTTGACCTTGCAAAAAATGGAGAGGAAGCAATAGAAAAGGTTAAAAACAATAATTACGATTTGATTATACTTGATCTTACCATTAAAGATGGTATGGGTGGGCAGGAAGCTGCAAACAAAATCCTACAAATTAAAAATGATGCCTATCTTGTTGTAACTTCGGGATATTCAAGCGATGATACAATAAGCAATTATAAAAATTATGGTTTTAAAGATTACCTGGGTAAGCCTTTTTCTTTTGAAAATATAACATCTATTTTGAACAGTTACTTAAAAATAGGTTAGCACCATCACAGCCTTAAGAGTTTTTGGCGAGATATTTTCATAAATATGGGGATTTTGCGCCAAAAAGCTTATATATTCCCCTTCGTTTACTATATGGTCATGGACGTCGACATTGATTTTAAGAATACCTTCAAAAACCGCTATAAATTCTTCGACATTTCCTGAGTGGGGTTCACCATTATATTTTACACCTGCATCCATTTCCAGAAAATACATTTCAAAAGGTCTCTTTGGGTCAAATGAAATAACGGGATAAACCCTATAACCACCTTCAACCTCTTCAAGCAAATTTTTGTCCTTTATCTTCCCTACCCTGACATCATTGCTGGATTTGGTAAAAAGGGCAGTAAAGGATATTTTAAGTCCGTTGGCAATTTTCCATACAGTGGCAATGGTAGGTACGGAATTGCCTGTTTCTATCTGTCTGAGCATACTTTTACTGACCCCTGTAATCTCCGAAAGCTGATCAAGAGTAAGATTTCTTTCAGCCCTTATTTTTTTTAAATTTTCAGATATATCGCTGCATATTTGTTCCATATAACATTCTCCTTGACAATATATTAAACATAGAGTATCTGTTTCATATAGTAACTTTTTGTGCAACATATTGCAAGATATATTTGAAAGGTGATAAATATGAATGATTTTTTGAAAGGGGTAAAAGATGTATCCCCATTTATTACAGGAGTTTCCCCTTTTGGACTTATTTACGGTGTCACAGCGGCAAAATCCGGTTTGTCTTTCATACAGTCATTTACAATGTCACAAATTATTTTTGCCGGTGCATCTCAAATAGCTTTTATTGAGCAGTTAAATAGCAACAGCTCATGGCTCATCATTATTGCTACTGTCTTTATGATAAACTTAAGAATGGCAATGTACAGTGCTTCACTTGCCCCTTATTACAAAGACCTTTCTACGGCCAAAAAGGCCTTTATGTCATATTTTCTTGTAGACCAGGCTTATGCAGTAACCATATCAAAGATAGCAAACGACAAAAGTGTAAATAAATTTAAATATTATATGGGTGCAGGGATAACAATGTGGACTGTCTGGCAGATTTCAACCCTGATTGGAATTTTGTTGGGTACAACAATCCCATCTTCATTTTCTCTGGAATTTGCAATACCCCTTACATTTATGGCAATTTTAGTCAATTTTCTGAAAGAAAAGAGATTTATTATAACTGCCATAGTGTCAGGGGCTTGTATGATATTGTTAAAACAGATTCCGCTTAATTTAGGTTTCTTTGTAGCAGTTTTTGCCGGAGTATTTGCAGGTAAAATTTATAAAAAGGGGATTAAAAATGCAGCTTTACAATAGTATAGATATATGGATTCTTATGGTAATTTGCGGCGTTATCACATTTTTGATAAGGTTTTCTTTTCTCAAATTTGCAAACGACACACTTATTGAAAATATGAAAGAATTTTTGAGCTACATGCCTGCAAGTATTTTTGCGGCAATAATTACAGGTGGGGTTTTTAACAAGGGGATTAACAGTATTTCAGTAGACAACTTCAAAGTCTATGCGATGATATTTGCACTTTTTATAGCATACAGGTTCAAAAACATAATACTTACAATCTGCTCAGGACTTGCAATTTTATGGGGACTAAATTTCATCAATAGACTTATCAGCTGATATTTCGACATCCTCAAGTGCTTTCTGAATTTTTCTCGTCCTTACACCCACCAAATTATCTATATTATCTCCGGCTTCTTTTATCTTCTTTTGGGCCTTTTCAAGAACATCCCCAAATTTTATAAACTCCGACTTAACAACTGCAAGAAGATTCATAACCTTATGGGCTGATTTTTCCACACTAAGTGTTTTAAATCCCATCTGAAGACTGTTGAGAAATGCGGCCATTGTTGTTGGACCTGTAATCACAACCTTGTAATCTCTTTGTATGCTTTCAAAAAGTCCGTTAATTCTCAAAACTTCCGAATAAAGACCCTCAAAAGGAACAAACATAATGGCAAAATCGGTGGTAAACGGCACTTCTATATATTTGGACGAAATATCTTTTGCCGACTGTTTCACCCTGTTTTCAAGCTGTTTTGTGGCAAGTTGAATCTTCTGCACATCCCCATCCTCGATGCTATCAAGAAGCCTGTAATAATCTTCAACAGGAAATTTTGAGTCAATGGGAAGCCATACCTGACTCTTTTCATCATCCCCCGGCAGCTTTACCGCAAACTCAACAACATCATTGGACGTTGGTTTTGTCTTAACATTTTCTACATATTGGCCTGGATATAAAATCTGTTCCAAAATTCTTTTAAGCTGAACCTCACCAATAATTCCCCTGTTTTTTACATTAGTAAGCGCTCTTTTTAAATCGCCCACGCCATTTGCAAGGCTCTGCATTTCACCAAGACCTTTATGCACCTGCTCAAGACGCTCACTTACCACCTTAAATGAGTTTGACAGTCTCATTTCCAGGGTTTCATGGAGTTTTTCATCAACAGTTTTTCTCATCTCTTCAAGCTTTTTCTCGTTGTCTTCTCTCAGTTTTTCCAGCACTTCCGTTATGGTCCTTCTCATCCGTTCAAGATTTAAATCTACTTTTTCTTCAAAAGATTTCAAAGACTTACCAAGTTCCGATTTTACTTCTCCAAGCTCTGATTTCATAGATAAAGTAAGCTCCTTTATCGTCTTTGAAACCTCTTCTGTAAATTTATCATGAGACTTAATTATCATACTTAAGGATTCTTTTATAATGTTTTGCATTACCAAGCTTCGCTCTTCCCCTTTTTTTACATCTTCAGCAAGCATCTTGTTAAAATCTTCAAATTTATTTCTCTGATTTTCCGTAAGAGCTTCGATATGTCTGCCAATAATTTCTGAAAGATTTTTAAATGAGCTTTGACTTTCCTCTCTAAAATTCCTAAAATTGGAGTTCAAATCTTCCCTAAACTCTTTTAGCCTTGAATTTACGTTTTCATCAAGAGTACTGTTACGAACTTCAAAGGATTCAAGCTTTCTTTTCAAAGAGCCGTATCTGCCAAGTATCAAAATCAATGAAACAAGGTTTATCAATAAAACCAACGCTAACATAAAAGTCAAATAATTAAAACCCATACCCGCCCCTTTTCATCAACTACTTTTCTTAACAATAACATTTTTTTCATCAACGGGGATTTCAATCCTTTTTATCCCCTTTTTAGTCAGAATAAGTCTTACTTTAAACAAAAAGTGTTTTTCCGGTGTTTTGAATTCACCTACAAGGTTTAGATGGTAAGTCTTTGTGGCTCTTATATTTTTAACACTACAATTTTCAATAAAGTAAAGATAGGATTTAGGGTCATCCATTTTCCTTGTAAAATCCTCTATATCAAATCTGATTATATCGTTAATCCCCTCTATTTTATCCTTGAAAGACCTTTTGATGATGTCGTTGTAAAGTTTGATTTTTCTTTCATATTTCAGGACATTTTCACCAAGATACCATGTAGAAAGGCTTGAATGGGTATTTTGCAATCTTTTTGAAATTATATGATCGGGCAACTCCTTATTCTTTAAAAATCTTACCCTCTCCTTGTAAAAACCAAATAGCCAAAACCTTTCAAGGTCATATATTCTGTTTTTATAATCATATACTTTTTTTGACAAAAAAGATTTATCAAAAATTGTCCTGAAAAAGTCTTTTATCCTGTCTTTAAACATATAGCTTATGACAAGGGCTATAAAAAAGGATGTTGTGAAGTTTCCATACTTCATCTGGGCAAAAAAAGCTGCCGCAGTTGCAAAAATCATAGAAATACCTGCTGCAATCGCATATGCAAAATGTCTGAATTCTACATCACCTGATTTCTTTTTTAACTTCAGGAAAAGAATATTATAGAAGTATTTTTTATATACAGAATACTTGTATATCAAAAGTTCATTATTCAAATCATCTTCCGTAGTATAGGACAACCCATTATTTTTTCTGTAGGCCACCTCACTTTGCAAAGCCGTGCTTAATTTTTCACAAAGACCGCTTTGATTTTTTGATAAAATTTCAAACAACCTTATAAGATAGACACTTACAAGAAAGCTTGAATATTCGTCCATAAACTGAAAAAGCTCTTTAATCTTTATATTATTTGTTTCAGGGATAAATCTGTTAAATTTCTTTACAGTCTCCCTGAAGTCTGACACATCTTTTATAAAAATTTCAACTTCATTCTCAGTTACATTGGATTCAGATACAAGTTTTACAAAATCTCTTAGAAAAGACTTGAAACCACAAATAGTTATTTTAATTTCATAATTTAAAAAATTAAAAAGACTGTCTATTTCTGACTTTTCATTACCAATTTTATCCAACACCTTACTAAGTCTTTCATTTAAATTTCTCAAAGAATCTTTTGGGGTAATAAGCCTGACATAGCTGTATAAGTTTCTGTAAAAGTTTTCCTTTGGATATGAATAACCGTCTATACCTAAGTTTTTAGGCAAAAACAGATATAGGTTTATGTCATATTCTGTTTTTCTCTTCTTCGAATCAATAAGATAGCCAAGTTTGATTTCAAACTGTGATTTGTCGTGTATTCTGATAAGCTCTTTTATATTTTCCATACATTCTCCATAACTCACTATAACATAATATAAAACATATTCAAGATTTATCGGTGTGTAGCACTTCTTTTACAATCAATGATCTACCAATATTAATACAAAAATTATTTGCAAAACTATAAATATTAAAGTATAAAAATACAGATGAGAAGATTTATAGTATTTGTGTCTGTCGCTTTTGTTTTGTTTGCCTGCGTACCGATCAAAAAAACGCAAATTTCATATGTACCAAACACTCAGGCTCCCCAGATGGAGGAAATGTCTGAAAAGCCTAAACCTGCCAAAATCATCAAAGATTTTTCTTTAGAAAATTTAAAATATCCCTCACCTGCTATAAATGAATATCTTTTTGATGAAAAAGAGCTTTTTCTAAATTATCAGTACATAGTAAAGTCAAAAGAATATGATATCCCCCCTGTGATAACTCCGCGAGTCAGATACTATTTAAATATGTATACCAAAAGATATCCCAACACTTTTCAAAACTACCTTGATAGGTCAAACAAATACATATATCTTGTCAAAGACATACTAAGACGTGAGGGGCTTCCTGCTCAGCTTGCGATACTACCGTTTGCCGAAAGCGGCTATGAAACAGATGCATACTCACCTGTTGGCGCAGGTGGGATGTGGCAATTTATGCCTTCCACAGGAAACATTTATGGACTTGATATCAATTACTGGATTGACGAAAGAAGGGATTTTGAAAAAGCTACAATTGCAGCTGCAAAGCATTTAAAACATTTATATGAAAACTTAGGTGACTGGTATCTTGCAATAGCTGCGTACAATGCAGGCTTTTATAAGGTATATTCAGGGTTGAAAAAATATAAAACAACTGACTTTTTTGAGCTTGCAAAAAAGAGACATTTAAAAGTCGAGACCAAAGATTATGTCCCAAAATTTATCGCTCTTTCCATTATTTACTACAATTATCTTGAATATGGTTTTGAGCCGCCATCAACATCTCCGCTACTTTATGAGAAAATCAATTTAAAACAACCCGTTAACCTCTACGTAATTGCTGATATGATAAATACAGACATCGATACATTAAAAGAACTAAACCCTGATTTAAAAAAGCCTATAACTCCACCAAATGACGAGTATAGCCTTAAAATTCCATACGGAACAAAATCATATTTGTCTGAAAAAATAGCAAAAATGAGCCCAAAAGAATTGTTGAAAGTGAAAATTTACAAAGCAAAGCAAGGTGAATATGTCGAAAAAATAGCAAAAAAATTCAATTCTGACAAAAATGATATCATGAAAGTAAATGGACTGAAATACAGCAGAATACTTTATAATACTTACCTTTTCATCCCGGAAAAGGATTTTATGAAACAGGCCTATGCGCAAGATTTTATCGATGATGTTAAAATTTATGCACCAAGGGTACATATCGTAAAGAGTGGAGAAAGTCTCTATACAATTGCACACAAATATGGGCTAAGTTTGTATGATGTAATCAAGCTTAATAAAGGTATTAACCCAAGACTCATTAGACCTGGCCAGCCGGTTATAGTTTCTAATGATGAAGACAAAAAGACTGCCAGGAAAAAGAAAAAAACCAATGTAGTCAAAAGAAAACTTCTTGATGGAAAATACACTGTCCAAACAGGTGATACGCTATGGGATATAGCAAAAGAATTCAATACGTCAGTTGAAAAATTAATGAAAATAAACAACTTAGAAACTGCAGAACTCCACCCTGGGAAAAAATTGACTATAAATTAATTGCCAAACTTTTTAGATTTTGGATCTAAGATATCCCTCAGCCCTTCACCTAAAAGATTATACCCCAAAACAGTTACAAGTATTGCTATCCCCGGGTAAAGGGAAAGCCACCAGGCAAACATTATATTATCTTTTCCTGAAGTAAGAATATTGCCCCAAGATGGCGTAGGAGGCTGGACACCAAGTCCAAGAAAGCTTAATGCGGACTCTGTCAATATCGCTCCGGCAACCCCCAAAGTAGCCGTTACAAATATAGGGGAAGCCACATTTGGCAATATATGTTTGAAAAGTATTTTTGAATTCTTTAGCCCCTGCACTTTTGCCGCAATAATAAAACTTCTTTGCTTTATACTCATCGTCTCAGCCCTGACAAGCCTTGCCACCCCCATCCAGCTTGTAAGGCCGATAATAACCATTACATTGGTCAAAGATGGTGATAAAAATGCAATTACAGCTAAAATCAGGAAAAATGATGGAAAACATAGCATAATATCCACAAACCGCATAACAATAGTATCAACAATGCCACCATAATAACCGGAAATTAAACCCAAAATAGTTCCTATGGCAATTGAAATAAAAACAGCAACAAAACCCACAAAAAGTGAAACTCTTGTACCATAGACCACTCTACTGAAAACATCCCTTCCAAGCTCATCTGTCCCAAAGATATGGTTTGAAGATGGAGCTTGGAATATCTCCTTAATATTTATCGTTGTAGGGTCATAAGGAGCAATTAGCGGCGCAAAAACAGACACAAGTATAAAAAATAAAACTATAAAAAATCCTGCCCAAAACAAAAAATTTTTCTTTTTCATTATGATTTTTTCCTGTATCTAATTCTCGGATCAACTGCAGCATACATGATATCCGCAAGTAAATTCCCCAAAAGCGTCAAAAATGCACCAATAACCAATATACCCATAATAACGGGATAATCGCGCATCATTACGGATTGGTAAAAAAGTTGCCCCATCCCGGGGATACTAAAAATTGACTCGAAAATCACACTACCGCCGATAAGGCCAGGTATAGATAAACCCAAAATAGTAACTACGGGGAGAAGCGCATTTTTTAAGGCATGTTTAAATATAATTTTATTCTCAGGTATCCCTCTTGCCCTGGCTGCCAAAATATAATCTTCATTTAGCACATCAAGCATGCTATTGCGAGAAAATCTGCTTAACCCTGCAAGTGAGCCAAACACAGATAAAGCGACAGGCAAAAAAGCGTGTTTTACAATGTCTGCAATCTTGCCAAAAAACGTAAGCTCTGCAAAATTGTATGAAGTAAGGCCTGAAATCGGTAATATCCCTAATATTACCCCAAAATAGTACATACATAAAAGTGCGAGCCAAAAAGTCGGTATCGCAAAACCTACAAAAACAAATATTGTCAAGGCCTTATCAAATACACTATCTTTCATATATGCCGATAAAACACCAAGTGGCAATGCAATAATAAATACTAAAGCCAATGAGGCAATATTTAACCACAAAGTTACTGGCAATCGTTCCAAGACCTTATCGATTACCTTTTTTCTGTCCTGTGAAAAAGACTCGCCAAAGTCAAACTTTACAAACTTTTTTAGCCATAATAGATACTGCACATGAACAGGTTTATCAAGGTTATACATCTTGATGAATTTGTCCCTTGCAGTTTCGGAAACTTTCGGATTCATTGAAGATAAAAATTGCGTAGGGTCGCCCGGAGCAAGATGAATTACGATAAAGCTTATGAAAGTAATCCCTATAATAAGCGGAATCATTCCAATAAGTCTTTTTATCAGGTAAATAAGCATATTTTACCTACTGTGTGAAAATGTATTTTCTATTTTCCTTTTTCACGTACCACTTAATAAAATTATGCATCAAGCCGGCAGGCGCAGGCTCAACATTTTCAAATCTGTTACTTAAGGCAATTAATGACTCCCCAACATATAAAAACGTATAAGGCTGTTCTTCTGCAAGTATCTCCTGTATCTTATTGTATATCGCTTTTCTCTTTTCAAAATCAAACTCGACCCTTCCTTCTTCGATAAGCTTATCCACTTCGCTATTTTGATAACAGATGAAATTCAAATTTTTCCCTTCACACTTTGAAGAGTGCCAAATATCGTATAAATCAGGCTCAAGAGGGATAGACCAGCCTAAAATCACCGCATCAAAATCTCTTTTATCAATATATTCGTTTATAAAAGTAGCCCACTCTAAGATTCTGATATCAACCTTTGCTCCAATCTTAGACCAACTGTTTTGTAAAATTTCGGCTACCATACTTCTTGAAGAATTACCCTGATTAGTAATAATCGTAAACTTTAACTTTAAGCCATCTTTTTCCAATATTCCGTCATTATCAGTATCCTTAAAACCGGCTTCAGCCAAAAGGGATTTTGCTTTTTCTATATTATACTCATATTTTTTAACATTTGGGTTATACCAAGGACTTGTAGGCTTGTATGGCCCTGTTGCCTTTTGACCGAGACCAAACAAAACACCCTCAATAATATCATCTTTTGGAGTGGCATATGTGAGTGCTTGCCTTACCCTTTTGTCTTTGAAAAGCGGGTTTTTCAAATTGTATCCAACATAAGTATAAGAGTTTGATAAATATTTATATTTATTAAATTTAGCGTTAAATCTCGGATTGTCCGTCTGCTTTGCAAATTGCAGAGGGCTTAAACCCATCATATCAATAGTCCCATTCAAAAGTTCAAGAAACATTGTTGCTGAATCGGGAATTATCCGATACACATACCTTTCGATATTAGGTCTTCCTTCAAAATATTCTTCATTTGCCACAAGCGTTATTGAGTTGCCGGGCTTCCACTCTAAAAATTTATAGGGGCCTGTGCCGACAGGTTTTCTCTGTAAAGGGGATTTAGTAACTTCAACCCCTTTCAAAAGATGGGAAGGTAATATTGACGTCGTCCAACTTGCAAGAGCGGGAGCGTAAGCCTGTTTGTAAAAAACCTTAACCGTATAATTATCGGGAGTCTCGATATGATCGACTATTCTAAAATCAGAATCGTAAGCCGTTGGTGTCTTATCATCAACTATCAGCTCATAGGTAAATTTGACATCCTCAGATGTAAAAGGGGCGCCGTCATGCCATTTAATCCCTTTTTTCAAGTTGAAGGTAATTACCTTTTTATCTTCCGAAACAGAATAGTTTTCAGCCAAATCACCAACTAATTTTAGATTTTTGTCATACTTCAAAAGTCCGTTATATATCCACGAGGCTACAGAATGAGAAGAGCTATCAGTGGCAAGGATAGGGATAAGGTTACTGGCGTCACCTATTGACCCATCAACCAATGCATCCCCGTAAGTTTTGGCTACTGCCGCCAAACCAGTTTTGCTCTTTGCTTCACCTTTATCAGAGTTTTCCGAGCAGCCAAAAACAGCTATAAAAACAAGTAAAATGAGAAGGCAAATTTGCCTTTTCATTATTTACTTTCTAACGGCACTTGCGGAGTAGTATTTTGCTCACCAATAGGTGCAGCAGCTGCCGGCAACTTATTGGTAATCGAATTGCCTGTCCCCTTTGAAGAAATTACTGTCAGTGCAATAGATGTAAAAAAGAATATAACTACAAGTATAGTAGTTATCTTATTCATAATATTGGCAGGAGAAACAGAGCCAAATATGTCGGAAGAGCCAGCACCAAATGCCTCGCTAAGGCTTGAACCCTTCCCTGATTGCAAAAGTACTGCGATAATCAATAAAATAGATACAAAAATATGAAACCCTAATATTACCGGATACATTTATCACCTCAATAATTAATTATTTTTGCAAATGAATCAGCCTTTAAGCTCGCTCCACCTACAAGAGCACCGTCAATATTTTCCATAGCCATAAGCTCAGAAATATTTTCGGGTTTTACACTACCCCCATACAATATTCTTACATTATCTGCAAGAGCTTTGTTGTATTTTTTGCCAAGAAAATTTCTAATTGCCTTATGCATACTCTCCGCATCATCACTCGATGCTGTTTTCCCTGTGCCGATTGCCCATACAGGCTCATATGCGATTGTTATAATTTCCATATCTTTTTCAGAGATACCCTCAAGGCCGAGCCCGACTTGAGCAGTAACAACCTCTTCATGCACCCCGGCTACTCTCTGCTCCAATGTTTCCCCAACACAAAAAATAACAGGAAATTTATGTGCAACAGCCGCTTTAATCTTTTTATTAATAACTTCATCCGTTTCATGAAAAATCATACGTCTTTCGGAATGCCCTACAATAGAACCTGCCACACCAATATTTTTAAGCATTTCTATGGAAACTTCCCCTGTAAAAGCGCCTGAATCTTCATAATAGAAATTTTGGGCATATACCTTAATATTTGAATCTTTTGCAATCTTACCAAGCTCAGATAAATACACAAAAGACGGGGCGATAATAACATCTTTTTGCTCAGTATTATAATTCAACTTTGTCAGACTATTGACCAAATCAGCCGCTTCACCAAAGCCAAGATTCATCTTCCAGTTGCCGGCAATGACCGATCTTCTCATATTAACCCTCTTTTGTAACATTTGTGCCGGGCTTAGCACTCATAATACATTGTCCGTCAAACATTACCCCTTCTTCAATAGATATGGCAGGGGTGTTTATGGTTCCTTTTACAATCGCAGGTTTTAAAAGCTCTACTTTTGTAGCTGCTTTTATGGTGCCGTCAAACTTACCGGATATTTTAATAACGCCCGCCTCTATCTCAGCCTTAACATTTCCTGAATTTGCTATTACAAGGGTATCCTTTGTTTTGACATTCCCTTCAAAATCACCATCGATTCTAACTAATCCGTCAAAAATCAGTGTCCCATTAAATTTGGTATTTGTGCCTAAAAAAGCATTAATATCGTTTACTTCACCTTTTGGTTTAATCATTTTGACCCCTTATTAAATTAATGATAGTATCTAACTCCTCATTGGAGTTAAACTTTATCTCTATTGTGCCACCTTTTTTCCCTGTTTTAATATTTACCTTTGCCCTAAAAAATGATTCAAACTCACTCTTTAAAGATTGAATAAAAACATCCTCTTTTTGTTCACTAATATCTTTATTCTCACCTTTTTTTATTCTCTTAACAAGATTTTCAGTTTCCCTGACACTCAAATCCTTTTTGACTACTACCTTAAAAGCTTCAACAATTTCCGAACTGTTTTCAAGGCCCAAAAGCGCTCTTGCGTGCCCCTCGGTGATAATATTTTTAGATATCGCTTCAATTACTTCACGTGGCAACTTTAAAAGCCTTAAAATATTTGCAACGGCACTTCTGCTTTTTCCGACAATTTTAGATAACTCTTCCTGAGTATAAGAAAATTTTTCCATCAAATTTTTATAAGCATTTGCAAGCTCTACGGGGTTTAAATCTTCCCTCTGGATATTTTCAATAAGTGCCAATTCAAGCTGCTCTCTTTCATCAGAGATATCTCTTATAATGACTGGAATTTTCTTAAGCCCCGCCAGACCTGAAGCTCTCCAACGACGTTCACCTGCAATTATAGTATATTTATCACCGGTTTTAGTGACTATTATAGGTTGTACAAGCCCTCTACTTTTTATAGATTCGGCAAGCTCATTTAACTTGTCAGAATCAAAAACTTTCCTGGGTTGATCCTGATTTGGTATTATATCCGTAATATCAAGCTCAACGGGAGATTTTTTATTAACAGCAGTATCATCTTTTGGAATCAGGGTTTCAAGCCCTCTACCTAACGGATTTTTTCTCATTAATCCTTCCTAAAAGCTCTTTGGCAAGCTCAATATAACTTTCAGCACCTTTGCATTTTATATCATAATCCAAAATAGGTTGACCATAACTTGGAGCTTCACTAAGCTTGACATTTCGCGGAATAATAGTTTTTAAAAGCTTCTCTCTGAAATAACTTCTTACCTGTTTGTAGACCTCTTTTGACAAATTGTTTCTCGGGTCATACATTGTCAGTAAAATCCCTTCAAGTTCAAGATTTTGATTCAAACTCTCCCTAATAAGTTTTACAGTGTTTAAAAGCTGACTTAAGCCTTCAAGTGCATAATACTCACATTGAAGCGGTATTAATACACTATCAGCCGCCGTTAAAGAGTTTACAGTTAAAAGTCCCAAAGATGGAGGGCAGTCTATAATTATCACGTCAAATTCTTCCTTTATAGACTCCAAACACCTTTTCAATCTTGTTTCTCTTGACAAAACTGTCACAAGCTCAATTTCCGCAGCAGTTAAATCTATCTTACTTGGAATAATTGATAAATTTTCCACCTTAGTTTTAAACATCACATCTTTGACAGGGATGCTATCAATAATGACATTATAAACACTTTTCTCAAGCTCAGAAGGGATAAAGCCCAATCCGCTTGTAGCATTCCCCTGAGGGTCCATGTCAACCAATAGGACACGTGCCTCTGCAAAGGCTAAAGACGCAGCCAAATTTACACTGGTAGTAGTTTTACCTACTCCACCTTTTTGATTTGCTATCGCAATTATTTTACCCATAACTTTATACATTTAAAATATTAATACCCAAAAATCAAGTTAAACAAGGTTTGTATAAATATATTTTTAGACAAAAGTTGTCAAAACTTTTTTGCAACCTGTGTTTTATCCCCTGATTACCTTTGTCTTTTGCTTAACATAACAATATCTTTCAAAACTTGTGGGTTTTTTGCTTCCATCCATTTTTTATAAAAATCCTTGCTATTTACAACCTGCGCTATTGCCGATAAAGCCTTAAGATGAAAATTCCTTTCATCTCTGCTTCCAATAAGCACAAAAATCACATTGATTTTCTTATTTTCCTCAAAAACTACCCCTTCTTTATTTCTTACAATAACCACATCAAATATCTTCTCCCCTTCAACTATTACGTGAGGAATGGCAATATTATCCCCAAGAACGCTGGAGTATCTTTTTTCTTTGTCACACAACAGGTTGTAAACTTCTCCACCCGAAAGACCAATCCTCTGACCAAGTTTATCTGAAATTTCCTT
The DNA here is from genome assembly GCF_020480685.1 of Deferrivibrio essentukiensis. NCBI lineage: Bacteria > Pseudomonadati > Deferribacterota > Deferribacteres > Deferribacterales > Deferrivibrionaceae > Deferrivibrio > Deferrivibrio essentukiensis. The sequence continues at coordinate 7,929 of NZ_JAJAFU010000006.1, read as the reverse complement.
ATAGAGCTTTTCATATGTCATGCTACTTTCAAAATCAAAAACAAGGGCTTTTTTTACAAGTTTATCAAATCTGTCCTCTTTTATTGAGTCTCTCTCTTTTAAAATGTTTCTAAGTTCTTTTTCAAGCCTTATTCCCGTCAATTCCTTATTTAAAATTCTTTCGATAACATGTAGCAGGGCATATTCCTGGTTATTTTTTGCTCTTCCATATAAAATATATACAAAAAAACTGATTATCATAAAAACCACTGTTGCAATTATTGCTTCAAGTCCTATTTCATAAATAAGAAAAAGATAAAAAACTATCCCTGCAATTTGCAGATAAGGATACATAGGCGCCCTGAATTGAGGCTTATAGTTGGTAAGCCTGCTTTCTCTCATTACTATAACTGAAAAATTAGCCAAAATATATGTAAGTATAAGGGAGGTGGAAGCCACTTCTACTAACAGATTCAAATTTAAAAATAATCCTGAAATTACTATTAGACCGGTAACAATTATTGAAACAAAAGGTGTCTTATATTTTGCCGATAATCTCTGGAAAATCTTTGGAAACATATTGTCTCTGCTTAATGCATATGGATATCTTGATGCCGACATTATCCCTACATTTGCAGCAGAAGTAAATGCAATAATTGCAGCTATGGAAAGCAATACTTTTCCTTTTATCCCCATTGAGGCAGATGCAGCATCGGAAATAGGTGTCAAGGAATTAAAAAGATTCTCTCCGGGCAAAACCCCTACCGTAACAAAAACTATTAATGTATATAATACTGCTACCGTTAAAAGCGCACCTATCAAGCCCTTTGGAATCATCCTCGAGTCTCTGGTCTCTTCCGCAAGGCTTGCTACTTTTAAAAGTCCTCCATAGGAGACAAATACGAAACCTGATGCAGATAAAATCCTGGATATATCAAAGTCTTTGATAAATGTAGAGTAATTACCAAAATCAATGTTTCCAGCACTATTAAAAAAAAAGTAAGATAAAATTGCAAACAGGAGCAAAACCAAGACCGATTGAGCCTTTCCTGCCTTACTGACGCCTAAGTAGTTTATAATTAAAAAGACCAAACAGATAAGAATAGCTATTAATTTTGGATTCAAACTAAAAATTATTTCAGAATAAACAGACAGACCTATCAGGGCAAATGTTGCCTTAAATATAAGGGAAAACCAGCTTAAAATACCTGCAACAGTACCTACACCTGCCCCTAAACTTCTTGTAACAAAAAAATATCCACCACCAGCCTTTGGCATTGCCGTAACAAGCTCAGAAATACTCAAAACACCGGGAATAGACATTAATCCAGCAAACAGATAGGATATCGACACAGTGGTGCCACATATACCATATGCAATTCCTGGCAGTAAAAATACCCCGGAGCTTATCATTGAGCCAATAGCAATAGAATATATATCAATTAATTTCAGACCTTTTTCAAGCTTACTCATAATAATTCAATACCAGACTAATTAATTATTTTCAAGGAATGAATATAATGCAGAAAAAATTACTAAGGCAAAGAAATTTTACTTTTTAAAAACCTTATTAAGCTCTTTAACAATATAATCCATATGCAGATTCATAGCATTGTAAGCCGCTAACGGTTTTCCATCCTTGATAGCATTAAAGATTGCTGAATGCTGATTAAAAAGCTCTTCGTGGCTCTTTTCGTCAGTGTACATCCGTGAGCGGACTTCATAGCTTACCTTTTCAATCCACTCATAAATATTATTCATAATATGTATTAACAATACATTATGAGTTGCATAGCTGATAGTAGAATGAAAGTTTGCATCTGCAATATACCCTATCTGCCCGTAATCTTTTGCATCTTTCATCTCATTTAAATATTCTTGCATCTGAGCAATCTCTTTTTCATCAGCACGCTCGGCTGCAGTATATGCTGCCCATGTTTCAAGAATACGCCTTACTTCCATTAAATCAAAAATAGCATTATCTTTTCTCGCAAATTCCTCAAGAAAACTATCAAACGCTTCGGAAGTAGCGACCTTTACGTAGGTGCCATCACCTTGAATTTGCTCCAAAAAACCTTGAGCTTCAAGTTTTTGTAAAGCCTCCCTGATAGATGGCCTGCTCACTCCAAGAGTCGTAGCAAGCTCCCTCTCAGGCGGTAATTTTTCACCCGGCTTTAATTTTCCTGTTAAAATTAACTCTTTAATTTGTTCATATATTTCATCACTTATCTTCTTAGGCTTTATCTTTTTAAAAACCATTATTTTTCAAGCTCCCTGGCATAATACATTATAGGATGCTCTACTTCTGCATCGCTACCGACTTCTACAACAGCATCAGTCAATTGCATAGCACAGCCTGGGCAAGGAGTAAACAATTTTTTAATATTCTTAATGTTAACTTCCTCAGCCTTGCTCATTCCCACTGCCTTTGAATCATCATATTTTTTCATATTAAAAGTCCCACCAAAACCGCAGCAGCTTTGATTTTCAAGTACAACAAAATCCCCTTTAAAATTTTCTTCCAAATGTTTCTTTAAATTAGCTTTTTTTGAACTTAGATAATGGCAGGGCGTATGAAGTGAAAATTTTTCATTTAAATCTACATTAAACTTTACTTTTAAAATTTCATTAAGAAACATTAAAATATCATAAAATGGTTTATCAGGATTTTTATCAGTAAGTTTAGGTCCCATTTCGCTAAGAGCATATTGACAGGTAGGGCAGCAGGTAATCACATATTCGCTGTCATTCTTATTTATTTCATCTAAATTTTCGTTAACCATTTTTTTATAAGTTTCAAGCTCGCCAAGTGTAGCAGCAGGTATACCGCAACATTTGTTTATTTCCGGTACATAAACAGTAACGCCAAAATGATTAAGAACACTTATAATTGCTTCTCCCCATTCAGGAAAAAGAAAATTAGCTGCACAGCCTGGATAAAAGTAAACTTTCATCTTTTCATTATCAGCTTTGTGCAATCCCCCATGGGTCTTTGTAAAAGGTTTTGATGCCACCTGTTTTATGTTTCTTTTGGAAAAAGAGCCCAATAGTGGTTTAAAAATATCATCTTTTACCCTTTTGGCTCCAAATTTAAGTCCAATGTGCATAAGCGGAGCAACTCTTGCCAGAAGATCCGGCTTTTCCATAACTATTTTTAAAACAACCTTCCCCCAAGATGGCAGTTTTTCTATTTTCCTCAATACTGCTTTAGCTCTTAAAAATATCTCATCTGTTTTCACTCCGCTTGGGCAATTTTCCTTGCATCTTCCGCACAATATACAGTAATCAAGGTGTTTTAAAATACTGCCTGCCTTGTCAAGACGCCCCTCATATACCGATTCGATAAGAGAAATTTTGCCTCTTGCAACAGTACTTTCAAGTAAATCTTTCTGATACAAAGGGCAATGAGCCTGACATGTACCGCACTTCATACATTGAAGTACAAGCTCTTCCAACTCTTTTAACTCTTTAATCAAATCATCCATTTATAACCCCATCTTATGCGGATTTAAAAGATTTTGCGGGTCAACCCCTTTTTTTAGCTTTTTCATATACTCTATAGTCCCACTACCCACTTCCATTTCAAGATATTTTGCCTTTGCAAACCCTACACCGTGCTCACCGCTTAAAGTCCCATCAAGCTCAAGGGCTTTTGTAAATATTTCATCAATAGCCTTCTCAACCCTTTCCATCTCCTCTTTGTCCCTTTTATCAGTTAAAATTGTAGGGTGCAAATTACCATCCCCGGCATGTCCAAATGTACCGATAACAAGATTATATTTATTTTTAATATCGTTAATAGCTTTCATCATTTCAGGGATTTTACTTCTAACAACAGTAGCATCCTCTAAAATCAAGGTTGGCTTAAGCCTTGCAAGACTACTTAGCGCCTTTCTTCTTGCTTCCCACAATTTATCCCTTTCCTCATTAGTCTCAGCAACTTTGATATTGCCACCTAATTTGCCGCATATCCCCTTTACTACTTCAAAATCTTCCAACACTTCAGCCTCATGACCATCTAACTCTATGAGCAAAAGTGCATCAGCATTAGTTGGTAAACCTATTTTTGTGGCCTCTTCCACTGTTTTTATTGTAAAGCTGTCTAACAACTCCAGGGTCGCAGGCAAAATTTTAGCAGCAATAATTTCTGAAACCGTTTCACATGCCTTGATTATGTCATCGTAAATGACCAACATAGATTTACTGAATTTTGGTTTAGGGATTAATTTTAGAACAAACTTTGTCATTATACCAAGCAAACCTTCCGAAGAAATCATTAAGCCTGGCAGATTAAGGCCTGTGACGAGCTTAACTGTTTTGCCTCCCCCTTTCACATAATTGCCATCCATATCGTAAAAATCAACACCCATCAAATAATCTTTGGTAACACCGTATTTTAGACCTCTCAACCCCCCGGCATTTTCAGCCACATTGCCACCTATCGTTGAGATATTCATACTACCCGGGTCAGGCGGGTAAAAAAGCCCCTTTTTTATGGCCGCATTTGCCAAATTAGCTGTCACAACACCTGCCTCGACAACAGCATACATATCGTTTTCATTTATTTCCAAAATTTTATTAAGGCCTGTGGTAAGCAGCACGCACCCTTTTTTAACAGGCACAGTGCCACCGCTTAAATTAGTCCCTGCACCCCTTGTGACAATTGGGATATTTTCATCTTTACATATATTAATAATATATTTTATCTGCTCTTCATTTTCAGGCTTCACGACTATATCGGGCTGCACGGGCTCTGCTGAAAATGCGTCATAGCTGTAACACATAGTATCTTCAGGCTCAGTAAAATAATTATTTGTACCTAAAATACTTTCAAACTTTTTTACCAAAGATTTGTTAAGCATATAAACCTCTTTAATTTTTACTATTTAAATACTGCATTAGGTAACCATGTAATTATTTCAGGAAAAATTATACAAAGTGCAAGTCCTATCATTTGTATTATAACAAAAGGAATAATACCTCTATAAATATGCCCCATTGTTACACCCTCAGGGGCTACCCCTTTAAAATAAAATAAAGCATACCCAAAAGGTGGTGTTAAAAAGGACATCTGTAAATTAACTGAAACTATTAGCGCAAACCAAAGTGGATCAAACCCTAATTGGTCGACTGCAATAGGAGTAAATATAGGTACACACAAAAGTAATATACCAAGCCAGTCAACAAACATACCTAGTAAAAATAATATAAACATCATTACAAATAAAATCACCCATTTATTATCACTTATTAAAAATAAAATATTTGTAAATGCTTCTCCTCCACCAATACCCATGAAAATAGATGTATAAAAGTTTGCCCCAACAAAAATAAGCATTACCATACATGTTATCTTTAATGTTGCAGCACCAGCTGATTTAAAGAGTTCAAAGTTCACTCTTTTATTTATGAATGCCAATATCAAGGCACCAACGCAACCAAGCCCTGCAGCTTCAGTGGGTGTAGCTATACCTGCCCCAATACTTCCAAGCACAGCTAAAATAAGAAAAACTGGAGGTATAATTGACTTTAAGGTCATTGCAATTTTTTTCCCTAAACTGATGGCAAGTCTATCCTCTTTAGGGAGTGGTGGCCCAACTTCAGGCTTTATTGTAGCATATATAAACGTGTATAATAGATACAGCATTGAAAGAAGAAAACCCGGAATAAATGCTGCCAAAAATAACTTTCCAACAGACATACCAATAAGTCCGCCATAAACTACAAGCATTATTGAAGGAGGGATTAAAATACCAAGTGTCCCACCAGCCGTTATTACACCTGCAGTTAGTTCTTTTTGATAACCTTTTGCCAGCATCGTAGGTGCAGCCATCAAACCCATAGCAACAACTGAAGCACCAATAATCCCTGTTGTAGCAGCAAAAACAGTTGATACTACAATTGTAGCAAGCGCTAACCCACCTTTAACAGGACCAAGAACGACATACATGGTTTCATATAGTTCTTCTGCAATACCTGATTTGTCTAAAAATTGTGCCATTAATATAAAAAGTGGTATAGCTACTAAAACATAATTTTCCATCAAACCGTATGTCTTATTTGCAAGAATAAATAATGTACCCGGGCCATAGCTAATTACACCAAAAAATATACCTAAACCGCCAAGAGTTATTCCCAAAGGGTGGCCTAAAAATACAGCAACAAGTAAAACCCCAAACATTACAAATGAAATAGAATCAGCACTCATATTACTCACCTTTTAAGTTATAAATTTGCTTAATAAATTCGGATATCCCTTGTAGGCCTAAAAGAAAAAAACCTAAAGGCATTAGAAATTTAAATGGATATATAGGTGGAGCCCAGGGAGATTGGCTTAACTCCCTCATAACCCAAGACTGACTAAAAAACTGCCAGGAAGATTTAACACCAAAATACACAAATGGAAAAAAGAATATCAAATAGGTAAACATAGTTAATACTGCTTTAGTTTTAGGAGGGAATTTGTTACTAATTACATCTATACAAACATGAGAGCCATACTTTAAAGCATACCCAAAGCCCAACATAAACATAGCGCCATAAAGCATATAACTTAATTCAAATGCCCAAACTGTTGGACTGTTAAAAATTTTTCTACTTATAACCTCATAAACCACAACAATAAGAAGAGCATACACAATATATGACACCAGTTTACCTACAATTTCAGTTAAGCCATCAATAAGTTTTATTAAACTTCTCATAATATTTACCCCAAAGTTTTAATGAATTTTCTAAATAGAAGAGGGGCAATAAGCCCCATCTTTCAATTATTCGTAATGTTTACCTTTTATATAGTCTTCATAAGGATAGGCAGAAACGCCGCTTCTCAAATCTTTCCACTCTGAGTAGTTTTTAACAAATTCATCCTGTGAACCTAACACTTTATCAAGGTTAGGATTTTTTGCTCTTAACCCGTCCAAATATTTCTTTGTAGTCTTTCTAAGCTCATTAAGGGAATTGTCATCAAGCTTGTTGAATGTAACACCTTCTTGCTTATACTTTTTAATAGCCTCTGCATTACCTGCTTCGCTTCTGGCGATATCCCATAGTTGGGTCTCATATGATGCAACTTTTAATGCTGTTTTTAAGTGTTCAGGTAGACTGTCCCATGCCTTTTTATTCACTGTAAACATAAGCTGTACCCCAGGCTGATGCCATCCAGGAACCATCACATTTTTAGCTATCTCCTGAAAGCCCATTGGATAGGTAATAAAAGGCACAGAAAACTCAGCAGAATCAAGAACTCCTCTTTCAAATGCTAAATATATTTCACCACCAGGAAGAGGGCTAACAGAAACTCCCATATCTTTTAAAATGTCAGCAGCCCAACCAACTGTTCTTACTTTCATCCCTTTAAGGTCTTCAACTTTGGTTAATGGTTTTTTGGTAAAAAATCCCATTTCCTGACCTGAGTTACCACCTAAAAGTGGAACAAGACCATATTTACCATATATCTCTTCAGCAAGCTGCATCCCACCAGCATTCATAAGCCAAATAGTATATTCAATATTGTTTAATCCAAAAGGAACAGATGCAAAAGCTACAAAAGCCTCATCCTTACCTTTCCAATACCCTGGCCAATCGTGCCCCATCTCAGCCACACCATTTCTTACAGCATCAAAAACCTGAAATGCCGGAACGATAGACCCAGCAGGAAAAACTTTGATTTCCATCTCACCATTTGTCATTTTTTTGACAGTATCAGCAAAATGTAAAACTGTTTGATGCCAAGGAATACCAGTTGACCAAGTTGTTACCATTTTCCAATTGTAAGTTTTTGCGGCAAAGGCTGAAGTTGTCATAAATACACATAAAGCCACAGCCATTAAAAGAGTTAAAAAACGTTTCATACTGACCTCCCAGTTTTATTTTTTTGGTATTACTACCAATTGGTATTACCATTTAAATATGTTTTTATATAATGTCAATATTTTTTTATTAAACTAT